>NZ_LIRL01000485.1 GCF_001419795.1 Streptomyces niveiscabiei | reverse complement strand
CCCTCGCCCTCCTCCTCACCGCCTGCGGCGGCGCCTCCTCCGCGAGCACCGCCACCGACGGCACCGGCTCCCTCACCCTCAACGTCGGTGACCAGAAAGGCGGTTCGGAAGCAGTCCTGCGCGCCGCGGGCGAACTCAAGGGCCTCGACTACCGGATCAAGTGGTCCACGTTCACCTCCGGCCCGCCACTCCTGGAAGCCGTCAACGCCGGGGCCGTCGACATCGGCGCCGTCGGCAACACTCCGCCCGTCTTCGCGGCGGGCGCGGGCTCGAAGATCACAGTGGTGGCCGCGTGGCACGGGTCCTCCGAGGGCGAGGCGATCCTCGTGCCGAACGGTTCGGAACTGACCAGGACCGCCGACCTGAAGGGCCGTTCGGTCGCCGTCGCGCAGGGTTCCTCCGCGCACTACCAGTTGATCGCGTCCCTCAAGGCCGCCGGGCTCAGCCTCTCCGACGTACAGGTCAAATATCTCCAACCCGCCGACGCGCTCGCGGCGTTCACCTCCGGGAAGGTCGACGCGTGGGCCGTCTGGGACCCGTACACCTCGCAGGTCCTCGAAGCGAAGAAGGGGCGCGTGCTGACGACCGGGCAGGGGGTCGTCAACGGGCTCAGCTTCCAGGTCGCCGCGCCCGCCGCGCTGAAGGACCCGAAGAAGGAGGCCGCCATCGCCGACTACCTCGCGCGGCTGCGGCGCGCGCAGGACTGGGTGTACGGCCACCAGGCCGACTGGGCGACGGTGTGGGCGAAGGACACGGGGCTGCCGTACGAGGTCGCGCTCGCGTCGGTGAAACGTACGCACGCGACCCGCGTACCGGTCGCCGTCGATCAGTCGGCGATCGACTCCGAGCAGAAGATCGCCGACACGTTCACGGAGCTGAAGCTGATCCCGGGGAAGGTCGACTTCTCGGCCTTCACGGACGGCCGTTTCAACGGAAAGCTGCCTGCCTCCACGACGCCGTCGCGCTGAGGAGCGCCGAGGAGCGCCGAGGGCCGGCGGGCGCCGGTGCGATGCGGGGGCCTGACGGGACGGGGCCCGAGGGCTCCGTCCCGTCGGGCCTCCGTACGCTCCCCGGTCCGCGCTCGGTCAGGCCGCCTTCGGTTTCCGGGCCTGGTTCTTGTTGAACTCCGCCACGTTCCGCTGGTGTTCGGCGTAGTTCGCGGTGAAGCGGGTGTCGCCGGGCTTGACGGTGACGAAGTAGAGCCAGTCGCCGGGGGTGGGGGTGATGGCGGCCCGCATCGCTTGCTCGCCGGGGTTGTCGATGGGGGTCGGGGGGAGGCCCATGCGCTGGTACGAGTTGTAGGGGCTGTCGATCTTCGTGTCGGCGTCCGCCGTCTTGAGGGTGGAGCGGTTGAGGGCGTAGTTGATCGTGGAGTCCATCTGGAGGGGCATGCCGCGTTCGAGGCGGTTGAAGACGACGCGGGCGACCTTGCCCATGTCGGCCTTCGTGGCGGCCTCGGCCTGGATGATGCTGGCGATGGTGACGGCCTGGTAGACGTTCATCGCGTTGCGCTGGGCTCCGGCGGCCATGGGGGCGCCGTTGAACTTCTTGTTCGCGGTGTCGACCATGTACGCGAGGAGGGACTGGGGGGTCGACTTCTCGGTGAGGGGGTACGTCGCGGGGAACAGGTACCCCTCCGGGTTTCCCTCGGCGTCGGTCGGGAGTTTGAGGCCGGTCTTCGGGAGGGTCTTGCGGGTCGTGCCGACCGGCAGGGCGAGCGCCTTGTCGACCGCCTCGTAGACCTGGCCGGAGCGCCAGCCCTCGGGGATGGTCAGGACCTTGGGCTTGGCGGCCTCGGGAGCCGCGCGCTCCACGTTCAGCAGCGGCACCGCCACCGCGGCAGCGGCCACGACGGCCCCGGTGACGACGAGGACGGTTCGGCCACGGCGCGTCAGACGGATCGCGCTCCGGGGCGGAGTGTTCATCTGCATGCGGGCACGTTAACCCGCATACCATCAAAAACAGGGCATATTGTCGCTTTGTCGGATGATCACCCTCCGAAAGCCGGGACATCAGCCCTCGGGGCGCCGGAGCCCGAGGGCGCCGGAACACCCACCCCCCGGCCTCTACGCCGCCGTCACCCGCTCACCCTTCCGCACCAGCCCCGCATACCTCCCCTCCCGCGCCACCAACTCCTCATGCGTCCCCCGCTCCACGACCCGCCCGCCTTCGAGGACGACGATCTGGTCCGCGTCCCGGATCGTCGACAGCCGGTGGGCGATCGTCAGGGTCGTCCGGTTCGCCGACAGCGCGTCGATCGCCCGCTGCACGGCGTACTCCGTCCGCGTGTCCAGCGCGCTGGTCGCCTCGTCGAGGATCAGGACCGGCGGGTCCCGCAGGATGGTCCGCGCGATGGCGAGGCGCTGTTTCTCGCCGCCGGAGAAGCGGTGTCCCCGCTCACCGACGACCGTGTCGTACCCATCGGGCAGCGACACGATGTGGTCGTGGATCTGCGCGGCGCGCGCCGCCTCGTGCAGTTCCTCGTCGCTCGCGTCGGGCTTCGCGAACCGCAGGTTCTCCGCGACCGTCGCGTGGAAGAGGTACGTCTCCTGGGAGACGACGCCGATCGCGCGCGCGAGGGTGTCGAAGTCGAGGTCGCGGACGTCGACCCCGTCGAGGGTGACCCGGCCGCCCGTCACGTCGTACAGGCGCGGCACGAGGTGGCCCAGCGTGGACTTGCCCGCGCCGGTCGGGCCGACGACGGCGAGGCCGTGGCCTGCGGGAACGGTGATGTCGACGCCGTCGAGGATCGCCCGGCCGGCGCCTTCGCCCTCGTACCGGCCGCCGCCCTCACCGCCGTACCGGAACGACACGTCCTCGAAGCGGATCTCCCCCTTGACGCGGTCCAGGTGGACGGCGTCGTCCCGCTCGGTGATGTCGATCGGCAGGTCGAGGTACTCGAAGATGCGCTGGAAGAGCGCGAGGGAGGTCTGGATCTGGACGCCGGTCGCCAGGAGGCTGACGGCGGGGCGGAAGAGGCCCTGCTGGAGGGAGACGAAGGCGACGATCGTGCCCAGCGAGATGGCGGGGCCGCCGATCTGGAGGGCGACGCCCGCAGCCCAGTAGATGAACGCCGGCATCGCGGACATGACGATCCCGATGACGGCCATCCGCCAGCGGCCCGCCATGTTGGAGCGGACCTCCAGGTCGACGAGGCGCTCGGACTCGTCGGCGAAGGTCCTGGTCAGGGAGTCGGCGCGGCCCATCGTGCGGCCGAGCAGGATGCCGCTGACGGAGAGCGACTCGGTGACCGTCGCGGACATCGCGGCCATCTGCTTCTGCCGCTCGGTGGTGATCCTCTTGCGCTCCGAGCCGACCCGGCGGCTGATCCAGACGAAGACCGGCAGGAGCAGCAGCGAGACGGCGGTCAGCCGCCAGTCGAGGGCGAGCATCGCGACGATCGTGGCGACGACGCTGGTGAAGTTGGAGACCAGGGAGGTCGCGGTGGAGGTGACGGTCGCCTGCATGCCGCCGATGTCGTTGGCTATGCGGGACTGGACCTCGCCGGTGCGCGTGCGCGTGAAGAACGCGAGCGACATCCGCTGGAGGCGGCCGTAGACGGCCGTCCGCAGGTCGTGCATGACGCGCTGGCCGACCGTCGTCGAGATCAGCGTCTGGAGGACGCCGAAGACGCCGGAGAGGACGGCGCTGAGGATCATGCCGAGGGCGAGCAGGCTGAGCAGGCCCGTACGCCCCTGGGGGATCGCGACGTCCAGCGTCTCCTTCAGCAGGAACGGCGTCGCGACGCCGACCAGCGAGGAGGCGGCGACCAGCAGGCCCACGAGGGCGAGGCGGGCGCGGTAGGGGCGGAACAGCTTCAGGATGCGGCGGACCTGGCGCGGTTGGGGCTGCTCGGGGTCGGCCGGTGGGTTCCAGGCGGGTTGTTTCTCTCGGTCGGGGTGCATGGGCTCCTTCGGGAGGTGCTTCGGAGATCCTGTGAACCAGGACCACGCTCATTGTTACCTATACTCACAATGAATGGCATCCTGTTATTGTTCCCGTATGGCCACACCAGATTCCGACAGCCTGCTCGCCGAGCAGTTGCTGCGGTTCACCCGCCGCGTGCACCGCATCCAGAAGCGGCACATCGAGGAGTGCGGCCTGGGTGTCACCCCGGCCCAGTCCCGCCTGCTGCGCACGCTCGCGCAGTACCCCTCCCCACCGCGGATGGCCGACCTCGCCGAGCGCCTCGAAGTGGTCCCGCGCGCGGTGACGACGCTGGTGGACGGCCTGGAGGCGAACGGAAAGGTGCGCCGGGTCCCCGATCCGACGAACCGGCGCGTGATCCGCATCGAGCTGACGGAGGACGGGCGTACGGCGCTGAGCGAGCTGCGGGGGGCTCGGCGGTCGGCAGCGTCGGAGATCCTCGCGCCGCTGTCGCCGGACGAGCGGGAGGAGCTGGGGGAGCTGCTGGGGACGCTGCTGAGCGGGATGCCGGTGCACGGCTGAGGCGGCATGCGCGGCACACGACAGCGACCGCCGCACCCGGGGTTCCGGATGCGGCGGTCGCTGCGCGTTCTGGGTCAGCTCGCTTCGGGTGCGGGCTCCTTCTTGGTGAGCTGCGCGGGCACGGCCGCCTGCTCCTCACCCTTCCCCTCGCCACCCTTCCCCGCGTCGCTCTCGTCCTCGGCGTCGTCCGTCACGTCGATCTCCCCGTCCAGGACCTTCTTCGCCCGTTCGAGATCCAGCGCCCCCTCCCACCGCGACACCGCGAACACGGCGACGCAGTTGCCGAGCAGGTTCGTGACGACGCGCATCGAGTCCATGATCCGGTCGACGCCGAGGAGCAGGGCGACCGCCCCGGCGGGGATCGCGCCGAGGGACGACGCCGTCGCGGAGAGCGCGAGGAACGCGGAGCCGGGGATGCCCGCCATGCCCTTGCTGGTCAGCATCAGCACCAGGACGACGGTGATCTGCTGGCTGAGGCTGAGGTCGACGCCGACGGCCTGCGCGATGAACAGGGTGCCGATGGAGAGGTAGAGGGACGCGCCGTCGAGGTTGAAGGAGTAGCCGGTCGGCAGGACGAGGCCGACCGCGTCGTCCCGGGCGCCCGCCTTGCGCAGCTTCTGCATGACGCGCGGCATGACCGACTCGGTGGACGCGGTGCCGAGCGCGAGCAGCATCTCCTCCCGGATGTAGCGCAGGAACTTCCAGAGGCTGAGCCCGGTCACGATCCGCAGGGCGACGGCGAGCAGCGCGATGAACACGGCCGCTGCGGCGTAGCACAGGGCGATCAGCTTGCCGTACGTCTCGATCACGCCGAGGCCGTAGTTGCCGATCAGGACGGCCATCGCGCCGAACACGGCGATCGGGGCGAGGCGCATCACGAAGCCGACGATCGCGAAGATGATCTCCTGCGCCTGCTCGATCGCGGGCAGCACCTGCGGGACCTTCGTGTGCCCGAGGTGCAGCAGCGCCGCGCCGACGAGGCAGGCCAGGATCAGCACCTGGAGCAGGGAGTTCTCGGCGAACGCGCCGACGAACGAGGTCGGCAGCGAGTGGAGCACGAACTCGGTGGTCGACGGCAGCGAGCCGCCGTTCGTCTTCGCGTCGACCGCCGCCGTGTTCAGCGTGGCGGGGTCGACGTGCATCCCGGAGCCCGGCTGGACGAGGTTCGCGGCGAGCAGCCCGACGATCAGCGCGAACGTGCTCGCGACCTCGAACCAGATCAGCGCCTTGAGGCCGATGCGGCCGAACGCCTTGAGGTCGCCGGCTTTGGCGATCCCGACGACGACCACGCAGAACACGAGCGGCGAGATGATCGTCTTGATCAGCCGGATGAACCCGTCGCCGAGCGGCTGTAGGTCGGAGGCGAAGCCCGGCCAGAGCTTGCCGACGGCGATCCCGAGCACGAGCGCTATCGCGACCTGGGTGAACAACGAGGTACGCAGCGTTCGTGCGACGCGTCGCGGCAGGGATGGTACGGACTGCGGCACGGGCACTCCTGGTAGGGACGGCGGACTCACAGAAACCCGACAGGACTTCTGCGATACGGAAAGCGTCTTCCGTGCCGATCACTTTGGAGTGCCCGTGGCTCGTAGGGAAGACCTCCGTGTTGCCGATTTGTAAATCACGTCATGAGTGATGGATCACACATCGGAACGTTTCAGCAGGCGCTACTGTCCTCGGTCAGCATGCCCTGAACCGCGGTCACCGTGCGGTCGTGGCAGCCCAGGGAGCCCGTCAGCCGGTAGCGCTCGGTCGTCGTGGCGACGCCGTGCCGCTGGTCGCGCGGCACGCCGGTCGTGTACGTCGCGTCGCCCGTGTACGTGTCGTCGAGCCGCGACCAGCGCCCGCGTGTGTCGCTGACGGCGGCCCGGTCGGCGAGCGCCATGACCGTGCGCAGCCGGTCGTCCGCGCCGATCGTCGTCGTGCCGTCCATCGTGTACGTCCGGTGCGCGCGCGTGGTGTGCCGGTTCACGGTGACCGTCTCGTCGTCCGTCCACACCCCGTCGAGGGCGTCCAGCTTCTCGCCCTCGGTCCAGCGGTGCGTGGAGGTGTGGGCCAGGGCGCGGGTGACCGTGGTGGTGACACGGCCGTGCGAGGTGTCGGCGTACCCGGTGACCGTGAGGCGGTGCGCGGCCTTCGTGTCGACGCGGTGCTGCGAACCCGGCGTGTAAGTCGAGGAGTTGGCCGGGGCGCCCTCCTTATGGGCGGTCACCTTGCCGGTGACCTGCTTCTTTCCCGCGTCCTGCCAGACCAGGACGTTGACCGGCGCGCTCCAGCCCGTCTGGCCCTCGGGGACGCCGACGACCGCGACCTCGACGCGGTGCGGGCGGCCGTCGTTGAGGACGCCGGCGAACGGGGTCAGGTCGTACTCGATCGGCTTGATGTCGAAGGCGCGGGGGCCGGGGACGACGTACCAGAGGAAGGGGTTGGACCAGCCGCCGGTCCACACGGTCGGGAACGGGGTGGCGATTCCGGCGAGTTGCCCGTCCACCTTGATCTGGACCTCGCGGTAGGGGCCGTCGGGCGTCTGGCAGGAGTACGGCGCCGGGGCCGGGACGGAGAGGTACCAGTACTCCTCGCAGCCGCCTCCGGAGCCGGTGGCGTAGACCTCGGCGAGGATGCGTTCGCTGTTGCGGGGGGTGGTGAGGGTGTGGTCGGGGGTGAGGGTGAGGACCTTGTCGGGGTACAGCTTCGTTCCGGCCTGCTTCGGCTCGGGCGCCTTGTAGAACGTCAGCGTGACCTTGACGTCCAGCACGCCCGTGTACGTGTCGTCGACCACGTTCCCGATCAGCATCTCGACGTCCTGTGCGCGCCGGAGCGTGTCGGTGTAGCGGGTGACGTCCTTCTCGACCGACCACTCGATGCCGTCCGGGGAGGGCTGCGGGGTCGAGGTGCGGAAGATCTCGACGCCGCCGAGGTGGAGGTAGCCGAGGCGGTCGTACTGGCGGCCCTTGACCTTGCCGTCCATGCGCAGGACGACCTTGCTCCAGCTGTCACCGCAGGCCGGGGGCGGGGTGTACGTCCCGCGGTACGGGGTGAAGTCGCTGAACCGGGCCTGGGCGACGGTGACTTCGCAGGACTCGGTGCCGGGTGTGGGGATGGGTGGGGCGGCGGTCAGGGGGTCGTGCCAGTCGGAGCCGAACTCGGGCGGGGCGCCGGCGGGTCGGTGCACCGTGCGGGAGGTTTCCGGGGTTGCCGTGGCCGTCGTGGTCGCTGTCAGCGGGAGGGCCGCCGCCGTCAGCGCGGCGAGCATGGACATGATGAGCCGTCTGGTCATGGCCGGTGTTCTAAGGGGAGTCTCCCCCGTCCCGCAACCGTGCGGTTCAGGCCTTCAGTTCGGCCCGGTCCCCCATCACCACGACCGGGTGCGCGGCCGGGTCCAGTGTCCGCAGCAGGTGTTCCATGCCCGCCTTCGACAGGCTGACGCAGGCCGAGGTGCCACTGCCGTGGTCCATGTGGAGCCAGATGCTCCCTCCCTTCTTCTCCCCCTCCGGGCGGGTCGGGTCGCTCGGCGAGGTGCCCTTGATCCGGTTGTAGTCGATGGCGATGACGTAGTCGAAGTCGTGGCGGTACGGCTTCTGCCACCAGCTCGGCGTCTCGAAGGCGCTGGAGCGGGTGTACGGCAGTTTCGTGCCGGGGTTCTTCAGGACGCCGCCCGCGTCGGTGAGCGTGAACACCCCCACCGGGCTACGGCCGTCGTTCTCGTGGTGATCCGTCGTCCAGCCCTTGCGCGCGTTGTGGGCCGGCCAACTGCTCTCCTTCTGCCAGGTTCTGCCCTGCTTGATGTAGAGAACGGCCGTCGCGTCCGGAGAGTTCCTGCCGTCGCCATAAACCGCGACGACCTGCCGCGAGGCGGCCGGGATGCGCTTCTGGAAGTCCGGGCCGAGGTCCGGAACGGCCGTCAGGGCTCGCGCGGCGGCGGGCTTCTTCGCCCCGGCGTCCGCGCCGTCGTGCGCCTGCGTACCCGCGCAGCCGGTCAGGGCGACGAGCAGCGCTCCGGCCGCGGCCAGGGATCGCGTCACAGTTCCTCGCATGCGTTCCATAGTCGCAATCCCTGCGGCCCAGGGGAAAACCGGTTGAGATCGGTGGTCCGGCGCGGCGACGCTGGCACGGTTTGCGCCTCCTTCTGACACGAGCTGCTGGGACGTCATGCAGATCCACGATCTTCCGTACCGAGACCCTGGTGTGTCGGACGCGCGCTCCGGGCCCCGCTTCCTGTGGTGGCTCGGCCGCAGCCAGGCGGGAGGCCAGCTCAAGTCCCTGGCCTGGGGCCTGCTGCACTTCCCGGCCGTGTCCGCGCAGCCCTTCATCGTGGGGTACGCCGTCCAGGCCGTCGTCGACCGCTCGGGCGCCCGGCTCGCGCTGGCGGGCGCGCTGATGCTGGTGTGCGGGATCGCCATCACCGCAGGTGACACGTTCCTGCACCGCGCCGCCGTCACCAACTGGATCACCGCGGCGGCCCGTGTCCAGCAGTTGCTGGCCCGCAAGGCGTCGGTGCTCGGGGCGGGGCTCACGCGGCGGGTCGCGGCCGGTGAAGTGGTGGCGGTTTCGACAGGCGACGTGGAGAAGATCGGTTGGTTCGTCGAGTCGGTCTCCCGGTTCACGGCTGCCGCGGTCACCGTCGTCCTCGTCTGTGTCGGGCTGCTCTTCTACCAGCCCGCGCTCGGTGTCGTCGTCGCCGTCGGGCTGCCCGTCGTGGCGGTCGCGGCGCTGCCGCTGCTGCCCCGGGCGACCCGGCGGGCCGACGTCCAGCGCGAGAAGGCGGGGCGCGCGACCGAGTTGGCATCCGACACCGTCGCGGGGCTGCGGGTGCTGCGCGGGATCGGCGGGGAGGAACTCTTCCTCGACCGCTACCGCGCCGCCTCCCAGGACGTCCGGCACGCCGCCGTCCGCAGTGCCGGGATGTGGGCGCTGATCAGCGCGCTTCAAGGGCTGCTGCCGGGGCTGCTGCTCGTGGGGGTGGTCTGGTACGGGGTTCATCTGGCGCAGGAGGGGCGGGTTTCGGTGGGGGAACTCGTCACGGTCTACAGCTCCGTCGCGGTGCTTTCTTATCCTTTGCGCCATTTCGAGGAGATCGCGATGGCTTACTCCTTCTCTCGGCCGTCGGCTCAACGGGCGGCTCGGGTGCTGTCGTTGGAGCGCGGGGCGGGTTCCGGGGCGGACGGGGTGTCGGGCGAGGGGACCCTGCCCTCCAGCCCGGGTGACCTCGTCGTCGGCGCGGAGGACTTCGCCGCCGGGGACCTGTACGACCCCGGCTCCGGGCTGCTCGCCCCCGCCGGGGTCCTCACCGCCGTGGTCTGCGGCGATCCCGACGCGGCCGGGCGGCTCGCCGAGCGGCTCGGGGGGCACTCCGTCGAGGAGGGGCCGTCCGTGGAGCTGGGCGGGGTGACGCTGGACGCGCTGCCGCTGGACGTCGCGCGGGCCACCGTACTCGTCCAGGACAAGGACCCCGTGCTGCTGTCCGGCACCCTGCGCGAGCTGCTCGACGTGCCGTCGTCCGGCGTGGTCGAGGCGGACGCCGCGCTCGCCGCCGCGCGCTGCGAGGACGTCCTCGACGCGCTCACCCAGGGCACGCCGGGCGACCCCATGGACGCCCACATCACCGAACGCGGGCGCTCCCTCTCCGGCGGCCAGCGCCAGCGCCTCGCACTCGCCCGCTCCCTGGTCACCGACCCTGAGGTCCTGGTCCTCGACGAGCCGACGTCCGCCGTCGACTCCCACACGGAGGCCCGGATCTCGGAGGGCGTACGGGGGTTGCGCAAGGGGCGTACGACGGTGGTGTTCACCTCGTCGCCGCTCCTGCTGGACGTCGCGGACCGGGTGGTCCTGGTGGACGACGGCGAGGTGGCCGCCGTGGGCACGCACCGCGAGCTGCTGCGGGACGAGCCCCGGTACCGGGCCGTGGTGACACGGGAGCCGGAGGCGCCGGACGAAGGCGGGCCGGGCAGCGCCGTACCCGGGACCGGCGTACCGGCCCCCGCCGAACCGAGCGCCGTCAGGCCTGAGCTGGACAAGATCGAGGAGTCGGCATGATCGGCGTGGAGCCACCGCAGTACGACCCGGCCGCGCCGACGACGGCGAGCACGCTGCCCGTCGGCGCGTCCGCCACTGTCCGCGCGTACGTCGGTGAGCTGGTGCGCAGGCACCGGCGCGCCTTCCTGGTCCTGGTCGTCGTCAACACCGTCGCGACCGTCGCCGCGATGGTGGGACCGTGGCTGCTGGGCGACCTCGTCGAGCGGGTGTCGGAGGGTGAGCGGGAGCTGCGGCTCGGGCTGACCGTCACCCTGTTCACGCTCTCGCTCGGCGTGCAGGCCGTGTTCGTGCACCAGATGCGGCTGCGCGGCGCGATGCTCGGCGAGCGGATGCTGGCCGACCTGCGCGAGGACTTCCTCGTCAGGTCGGTGCGGCTGCCGCCGGGCGTGCTGGAGCGGGCCGGGACCGGGTCTCTGCTGTCGCGCATCACCACCGACATCGACCGGCTCGCGAACGCCATGCGTGAGGCCGTGCCGCAGCTGATCATCGGCGTGCTGTGGTCGACGCTGCTGCTCGCCGGCCTCGTCGTGACGGCGCCACCGCTCGCCGCCGCCGTCCTGCTCGCCGTGCCGCTGCTGGTCGTCGGCTGGCGCTGGTACTTCAAGCGGGCGCCCGCCGGGTACCGCTCGGAGGCCGCCGGGTACGCGGCCGTCGCCGCCGCGCTCGCGGAGACCGTGGACGCCGGCCGGACCGTCGAGGCGCACCGGCTCGGGGAGCGCCGGGTCGCGCTGTCCGAGCTGCGGATCCGGCAGTGGACCAGTTGGGAGCGGTACACGCTCTGGCTGCGGTCGGTGCTGTTCCCCGTCATCAACGCCGTACACATCACGGTCCTCGCGTCCGTGCTGATGCTCGGCGGTGTGTTCGTCCTCCAGGGGTGGATCGGTGTCGGGCAGCTCACCACCGGGGCGCTGCTCGCGCAGATGCTGGTCGATCCGGTGAACCTGATCCTGCGCTGGTACGACGAGTTGCAGGTCGCGCAGGTGTCGCTGGCCCGGCTGGTGGGGGTGCGGGAGATCGAGCCGGACGCCGGTCGGGCGGATCTCGCGCCCGAGGGCCGGGAGCTGGCCGCGGACTCGGTGCGCTTCGGGTACCGGGAGGGTGTCGACGTCCTGCGCGAGGTGTCGCTGGCGGTGGCGCCGGGTACGCGGCTGGCGCTGGTCGGTCCCTCGGGGGCCGGGAAGTCGACGCTGGGGCGGCTGCTCGCGGGGATCTACGCGCCGCGCACCGGCCAGGTCGCCCTCGGTGGCGCCGAGCTGTCGCGGATGACGGCCGAGCAGGTCCGCTCGCACGTCGCCCTCGTCAACCAGGAGCACCACGTCTTCGTCGGCTCCCTGCGCGACAACCTCCTGCTCGCGCGGACCGGCGCGGACGACGCCGAGCTGTGGGCGGCTCTGGGCGCGGTCGACGCGTCCGCCTGGGCGCGGGCGCTGGACGGCGGGCTGGACACCGAGGTCGGCTCCGGCGGGCTCGCCCTCACCCCCGCGCAGGCCCAGCAGATCGCGCTGGCCCGCCTCGTCCTGGCCGACCCGCACACCCTCGTCCTCGACGAGGCGACCTCCCTCCTCGACCCGCGCGCGGCCCGCCACCTGGAGCGGTCCCTGTCCCGCGTCCTGGACGGCCGTACGGTCATCGCCATCGCCCACCGGCTGCACACCGCGCACGACGCGGACGTCATCGCCGTCGTGGAGGACGGCCGGATCAGCGAGCTGGGGAGCCACACGGAGCTGGTCGCGGCGGGCGGGGCGTACGCGGCGCTGTGGAGGTCCTGGCACGGGTGAGGCGGGCGCGCGGGGGCCGGTCGGCGCGGGTTCGCCCTGGCCGGTCGGCGCGGGAGGCCGCCGCGTCGTCGGTGCGGTGGCCCGGCCGCCGCGCGCGGGGTCACCGGCGTCGGAGCGGCCAGGGCGGTCGGCCGGTGGGCCAGCGGCGCCCGGCACGCCTGCGAGCGGCCTCGTGCCGGACGGTCCGGGCGCCGTCCCGCCGCGCGCGTCCCCGCCTCGGGCCCGCGGCGCCCCGCCCCCGTGCCCGTCTCCGGCGTCCCACGTCACGGCCGTTGCCGTTGCGCGGGCGCGGGGGCGGGTGGAACGTTGGAAAGCAGTACCCGCGCGCGGTGTGTGCCGGTTCGTGTCGGGCGACGGTGGACGAGCCCTCTGGAGGTGTGCGTGACCAGCGGTGACGGATGGGGAGACGACGTCTACCAGCCCGACGGGTCCGAGGTACAGGACGACGCGGGGCTGCTGGACGCCGAGGACACCCTCGACCACGACGGCGTCGGCGACCCCCTGGACCGCGGCTGGTCCCCGCCGGAGCGGCCGTGGGCGGTGGAGCACACCGGTGTGACGGCGGCGGAGGCCCGGCGCGGGGAGACCCTGGACGAGCGGCTCGCCGAGGAGGTCCCGGACGTCTCCGCGTACGACGGCGACGGCCTCGGCGACTACGACGACGGTGACGGCGAGCTCCTCGACAACGAGGTCGGCGCCGTCCGCTCCGGCCGGCTCGTCGCCCCCGACGAGGGCGCGCACGAGGACGAGGAGAGCGGCCTGATCGCCACCGACGTCGGGATCGACGGGGCGGCGTCCTCCGCCGAGGAGGCGGCGATGCACATCGTCGACGAGGACGCGCTGTCGGGGTGACGGCCCCCGCTCGTCCTTCCCGGCCGGGCCCGGCGTCAGATGAAGTTGAGGGCCGCCGCGCCGCCGACGCCGCCCAGCAGCATGAACACCGGCATGAGGACCCGCAGTTCGACCCAGCTGCCGGCGCGGAACCGCATCACCTTCGGCGGGCCGATCGGGTACCAGCGCTTGCGGCCGATCGGGATGGGCCACAGGACCGGGCAGCCGGAGACGGTCAGCGCGTCCCCGAGGTCGTGCACCAGCGCGCCCAGGACGATCGGCAGCCCGAGCCACAGGTACTCCTGGCCGGGGTCGGTGAACAGCCAGCCCGCGCCGTTGCCCGGCTTGTCCAGCACCCCGGCGATGATCCACGCGCTGGCCGCCGCCAGGAGCCACACCAGGACGTCGCTGCTGGAGCCGCGTGCGGCCCGCCACAGCAGTCCTTCGATCGCCAGCACCATGTGCACGAAAAGGATCGCGAGCACCGCCCAGCGGCCCCCCATGATCGCCAGCGCCGAGGCGCCCGCGCCGATCATCACCGCCCACAGCCAGGTGTGCGTCAGCGTGCGGTGCCCTCCCGAGCGGCGCGGGTCGCCGGGCCCCCGGGTCGCCTTGTAGACGGCGTACGACAGCTTGTCGACGATCTCGCAGAGCCAGCGCGAGAGGGGACCGAAGGCGCGCGAGATCGTGGCGGCCTTGTGGTCGAGGTCGGGGGCGAGGGCGGCGCCCGCGCAGATCAGCGCGCCGGCCAGGACGACCGGCCAGGGCATCGGCTCCCCCGCCGCCGCCGCTGCGGCTCCGACGCCGAGCCAGGCGGCGGCGCCCGACAGTGAGTGTGCTGGTCCCATCATGGCGCTCGCCCGCCCCGTTCCTCTTGTGCCGCTGTCCAGTTGACCGGGTGCCCTGACACTCCGTCGGCGACACAGCGTAGCGGTCGTGATCATCGCACCGGCAGCCGATTCCCCTCAAAGGGGCGCGGACAGGCAAGATGGGGGTGTGACCCTCATCGATCTGCTGCCGCCGACCGCCGACCCCGACGCCCTGTACGAGGCTTTCGAGTCCTGGGCGCAGGAGCGCGGTCTCACGCTCTATCCGCACCAGGAGGAGGCGCTGATCGAGGTGGTCTCCGGGGCGAACGTGATCGTGTCGACGCCGACCGGGTCCGGCAAGAGCATGATCGCGGCGGGCGCCCACTTCGCGGCGCTGGCCCGCGACGAGGTCACGTTCTACACGGCTCCCATCAAGGCGCTGGTGTCGGAGAAGTTCTTCGAGCTGTGCAAGATCTTCGGCACGGAGAACGTCGGCATGCTGACCGGCGACGCCTCCGTCAACTCCGACGCTCCGGTGATCTGCTGCACCGCCGAGGTCCTCGCGTCGATCGCGCTGCGCGACGGGAAGGACGCGGACGTCGGGCAGGTCGTCATGGACGAGTTCCACTTCTACGCCGAGGGCGACCGGGGCTGGGCCTGGCAGATCCCGATCCTGGAGCTTCCGCAGGCGCAGTTCGTGCTGATGTCGGCGACGCTGGGGGACGTCTCCTTCTTCGAGAAGGATCTCGCCCGCCGCACCGGCCGGCCCACCTCGGTGGTCCGCTCGGCGACCCGCCCGGTGCCGCTGTCCTACGAGTACCGCTACACGCCGCTCACGGAGACCCTCACCGACCTGCTGGAGACCCGGCAGGCGCCGGTCTACATCGTGCACTTCACGCAGGCGCAGGCGGTGGAGCGGGCGCAGGCCCTGATGAGCATCAACATGTGCTCGAAGGAGGAGAAGGAGCAGATCGCCGCCCTGATCGGCAATTTCCGCTTCACCACCAAGTTCGGCCGCAACCTCTCCCGGTACGTCCGGCACGGCATCGGCGTGCACCACGCGGGCATGCTGCCCAAGTACCGCCGCCTGGTGGAGAAGCTCGCGCAGGCGGGCCTGCTGAAGGTGATCTGCGGGACGGACACGCTGGGCGTCGGGGTCAACGTCCCGATCCGTACGGTGCTGTTCACGGCCCTCACCAAGTACGACGGCAACCGGGTGCGGACGCTGCGCGCGCGGGAGTTCCACCAGATCGCGGGCCGGGCGGGCCGCGCCGGGTTCGACACGGCCGGGTTCGTCGTCGCGCAGGCGCCCGAGCACGTCATCGAGAACGAGAAGGCGCTCGCGAAGGCCGGTGACGATCCGAAGAAGCGGCGCAAGGTGGTCCGCAAGAAGGCGCCGGAAGGGTTCGTGGCGTGGACGGAGAACACCTTCGACAAGCTGATCGAGTCGGAACCTGAGCCGCTGGCGTCGCGCTTCCGGGTGACGCACACGATGCTGCTGTCGGTGATCGCCCGCCCCGGCAACGCGTTCGAGGCGATGCGCCACCTCCTGGAGGACAACCACGAGCCGCGCAAGCAGCAACTGCGGCACATCCGCCGGGCGATCGCGATCTACCGCTCGCTGCTGGACGGCGGCATCGTCGAGAAGCTCGACGAGCCGGACTCCACCGGCCGCGTCGTGCGCCTGACCGTCGACCTCCAGCAGGACTTCGCGCTCAACCAGCCGCTGTCCACGTTCGCGCTCGCCGCGTTCGAACTCCTCGACCCCGAGTCGCCGTCGTACGCGCTGGACATGGTCTCCGTCGTGGAGTCCACGCTCGACGACCCGCGCCAGATCCTCGCCGCCCAGCAGAACAAGGCGCGCGGCGAGGCGGTCGCCCTGATGAAGGCGGACGGCGTCGAGTACGAGGAGCGCATGGAGCGCCTCCAGGACATCACGTACCCGAAGCCGCTGGAGGAGCTGCTCTTCCACGCGTACGACACGTACCGCAAGAGCCACCCGTGGGTCGGCGACCACCCGCTGTCGCCGAAGTCCGTGATCCGGGACATGTTCGAACGGGCCATGTCGTTCACCGAGCTGGTGTCGCACTACGAGCTGGCGCGCACCGAGGGCATCGTCCTGCGCTACCTGGCGAGCGCGTACAAGGCCCTCGACCACACCGTCCCCGACGACCTGAAGTCCGAGGACCTCCAGGACTTGATCGAGTGGCTGGGCGAGATGGTCCGCCAGGTCGACTCCAGCCTGTTGGACGAGTGGGAGCAGCTCGCCAACCCGGAGGAGATGACCGCCGAGCAGGCGCAGGAGAAGGCCGACGAGGTCAAGCCGGTCACCCTGAACGCGCGCGCCTTCCGGGTCCTGGTGCGCAACGCGATGTTCCGCCGGGTGGAGCTGGCCGCGCTCGACCACGTCGCCGAACTCGGCGAGCTGGACGGCGAGTCCGGCTGGGACGCGGACGCGTGGGGCGAGGCGATGGACAAGTACTGGGACGAGTACGAGGACCTGGGCACCGGTCCGAACGCGCGCGGGCCGAAGCTGCTCGTCATCCAGGAGGAGCCGGCGAACCGGCTGTGGCGGGTGCGGCAGATCTTCGACGACCCGAACGGGGACCACGACTGGGGAATCAGCGCGGAGGTCGACCTCGAAGCGTCCGACGCCGAGGGCCGCGCGGTCGTGCGGGTCACCTCCGTCGGACAGCTCTGACCAGAGCCACCAGCACAGGAGAAGCGCACTCATGACGAACCCCGCCGAGAGACTCGTCGACCTGCTCGACCTGGAGCAGATCGAGGTCAACATCTTCCGCGGCCTCAGCCCCCAGGAGTCCCTCCAGCGGGTCTTCGGCGGGCAGGTGGCCGGGCAGGCGCTGGTCGCCGCGGGCCGGACCACGGAGGGGGACCGGCCGGTGCACTCGCTGCACGCGTACTTCCTGCGTCCCGGCCGGCCCGGTGTGCCGATCGTGTACCAGGTCGAACGGGTGCGGGACGGCCGGTCGTTCACGACCCGGCGGGTCACCGCCGTGCAGCAGGGCCGCACGATCTTCAATCTCACCGCCTCCTTTCACAAGCCTGAGGAAGGTCCCTTCGAGCAGCAGCTGCCGCCGGCCCGGGTGGTCCCGGACCCGGATTCGCTGCCGACCGTCGCGGACGAGGTCCGGGAGCATCTCGGGACGCTGCCCGAGCAGTTCGAGCGGATGGCCCGGCGTCAGCCGTTCGACATCCGGTACGTCGACCGGCTGCGCTGGACCCCCGAGGAGCTGAAGGAGGCCGAGCCCCGCAGCGCGGTGTGGATGCGTGCGGTCGGGCCGCTGGGCGACGATCCCCTCGTTCACACCTGCGCGCTCACCTACGCCAGTGACATGACCCTCCTGGACGCCGTCCGCATCCCCGTCGAGCCCCTGTGGGGTCGGCGGAACTTCGACATGGCCTCCCTGGACCACGCGATGTGGTTCCACCGGCC
>NZ_LIRL01000484.1:821-23210 GCF_001419795.1 Streptomyces niveiscabiei | reverse complement strand
CGGTCGTACGCGGTGGGGGTGCCCCCACGCTGCACGTGCCCGAGGATCACCGGCCGCGCCTCCTTGCCGAGCCGCCGCTCCAGCTCGCGCGCGAGCGCCGTACCGATGCCCTGGAAGCGTTCGTGGCCGAACTGGTCGATGGCGCCCTTGCCGTAGTCCATGGAGCCCTCGGCGGGGTGGGCGCCCTCGGCGACGCAGATGACGGCGAACTTCTTGCCGCGCGCGAAGCGCTCCTCGACCATCTTGACGAGGTCGGCGGGGTCGAAGGGCCGCTCGGGGAGGCAGATGCCGTGCGCGCCGGCGGCCATGCCGGATTCGAGGGCGATCCACCCGGCGTGCCGGCCCATGACCTCGACGACCATGACGCGCTGGTGGGACTCGGCGGTGGTCTTCAGGCGGTCCATCGCCTCCGTGGCGACGCCGACGGCGGTGTCGAAGCCGAAGGTGCGGTCGGTGGAGGAGATGTCGTTGTCGATGGTTTTCGGTACGCCGACGACGGGAAGGCCGGCGTCGGACAGCATCCGCGCGGCCGTCAGCGTGCCTTCGCCGCCGATGGGGATGAGCGCGTCGATGCCGAACTCGTGGATCATGTCGGAGGCGTTCTCGCACGCCTCGCGCAGGCGGTCGCGCTCCAGGCGGGACGAGCCGAGGATGGTGCCGCCGAGGGCGAGGATGCCGCTGACGGACTCCAGGTCGAGGGCGCGGTAGCGGCCGTCGAGGAGGCCGGAGTAGCCGTCCTCGAAGCCGATGACCTCGTCGCCGTAGTTGTCGATCGCCCGGTGCACGACCGACCGGATCACTGCGTTCAGGCCGGGGCAGTCGCCGCCCGCTGTGAGTACTCCGATGCGCATCGTGCTGTGTCTCCTGCTCGCTGATGGGTACCGATGAGACTTCTTCGATTCTTTCATGCCGCTGTGTGCACGAAAGAGCCACCACGTCCCCCCGGCCTCCCTGGGCACTGGCGGGCGTCTTATCCAGCGCCGAGGGTATTGTCAAGAGGGTTCTGCTCACCCCTATGGGCGATTTTCGGTGAACCGATCGGGCCGCTCGGAACGATCCCCTCACAAGAGCACGAATCACGGCAGCACAGGACTCACGGCAGCACAGGACCGACAGGAAACGGAGACGACGGGTGACGCGCAGCGTGTACGTGACCGGGATCGACCGCGGCGACGGCCGCCAGGTCGTCGAGCTGGGGGTCATGGAGCTGCTGACCCGCCAGGTGGACCGCGTGGGCGTGTTCCGCCCGCTGGTCCACGACGGCCCGGACCGCCTCTTCGAGCTCCTGCGCGCCCGCTACCGCCTGGCGCAGGACCCGTCGTCGGTGTACGGCATGGACTACCACGAGGCGTCGACGCTCCAGGCCGAGCGGGGCACGGACGAGCTGGTGTCGACGCTGGTGGACCGCTTCCACAAGGTCGCCCGGGAGTACGACGTCGTCCTGGTCCTCGGCACGGACTACGCGGACACCCAGTTCCCGGACGAGCTGTCGCTGAACGCCCGCCTGGCGAACGAGTTCGGCGCCTCGGTGATCCCGGTGGTCGGCGGCCGGCGCCAGACCGCGGAGTCGGTGCGCGCGGAGACCCACAACGCGTTCCGCGCGTACGACGGCCTGGGCTGCGACGTCCTGGCGATGGTTGTGAACAGGGTGGCCCGCGAGGACCGGGACGAGATAGCGGACCGCCTCGCGAACAGGCTCCCGGTGCCGTGTCACGTCCTGCCGGACGAGCCGGCGCTCTCCGCGCCGACGGTCTCCCAGGTGCAGCACGCGCTGGGCGCGCGGGTCTTGCTGGGCGACGACTCGGGGCTCGCCCGCGACGCGCTCGGTTTCGTCTTCGGCGGCGCGATGCTGCCGAACTTCCTCGCTGCCCTGACCCCGGGGTGCCTGGTGGTGACGCCGGGCGACCGCGCGGACCTGGTCGTCGGCGCGCTGGCCGCGCACAGCGCCGGTACCCCGCCGATCGCGGGCGTGCTGCTGACGCTGGACGAGGTGCCGGACGAGCACATCCTGACGCTGGCCGCGCGCCTCGCGCCGGGTACGCCGGTGCTGTCCGTGCGGGGCACCAGCTTCCCGACCGCCGAGCAGCTCTTCTCCCTGGAGGGCAAGCTCGGCGCGGCCACCCCGCGCAAGGCGGAGACGGCGCTCGGCCTGTTCGAGCGGTACGTCGACACCGCCGACCTGCTCACCCGCGTCTCCGCCCCGAGCAGCGACCGCGTGACGCCGATGATGTTCGAGCACAAGCTCCTGGAGCAGGCCCGCTCGGACCGGCGCCGCGTCGTCCTCCCGGAGGGCACGGAGGAGCGCGTCCTGCACGCGGCGGAGGTCCTGCTGCGCCGCGCGGTGTGCGACCTGACGCTCCTGGGCCCGGTCGACCAGATCCGCAAGAAGGCCGCCGACCTGGGCATCGACCTCGGCGACGCCCAGCTGATCGACCCGGCGAAGAGCGAGCTGCGCGACGCCTTCGCCGAGACGTACGCGTCCCTGCGCGCGCACAAGGGCGTGACGGCCGAGCTGGCGTACGACGTCGTCTCGGACGTCAACTACTTCGGCACGCTGATGGTGAAGGAGGGCCTGGCCGACGGCATGGTCTCCGGCTCGGTCCACTCCACGGCGGCGACGATCCGCCCGTCCTTCGAGATCATCAAGACGAAGCCGGACGCGTCGATCGTGTCGTCCGTCTTCTTCATGTGCCTGGCCGACAAGGTCCTGGTGTACGGCGACTGCGCGGTGAACCCCGACCCGGACGCCGAGCAGCTCGCGGACATCGCGATCCAGGCGGCGGCGACGGCGTCGCAGTTCGGTGTGGAACCCCGGATCGCGATGCTGTCGTACTCGACGGGGACGTCCGGTTCGGGCGCGGACGTCGACAAGGTCCGCGCGGCGACCGAGCTGGTGCGCGCGCGCCGGCCCGACCTGAAGATCGAGGGGCCGATCCAGTACGACGCGGCGGTGGAGCCGTCCGTCGCTGCGACCAAGCTGCCCGGTTCGGAGGTGGCGGGGCAGGCGACGGTGCTGATCTTCCCGGACCTCAACACCGGGAACAACACGTACAAGGCGGTGCAGCGGTCGGCCGGCGCGATCGCGGTCGGGCCCGTCCTCCAGGGGCTGCGCAAGCCGGTCAACGACCTGTCCCGGGGCGCGCTGGTCCAGGACATCGTCAACACCGTCGCCATCACGGCGATCCAGGCCCAGACCCCGCTCGCAGAGAAGGCAGCCCAGTGACCGCGACCCGTGTCCTCGTCCTCAACTCCGGCTCCTCGTCGGTCAAGTACCAGCTCCTCGACATGGCCGACGGCAGCCGTCTGGCGACGGGCCTGGTGGAGCGGATCGGCGAGGAGACGTCCCGCCTGAAGCACACGGACCTGACGAGCGACGTCACGCGCGAGCGCACCGGCCCGATCCCGGACCACGGGGCGGCGCTGAAGTCCGTCGCCGAGGAGCTGGCGGCGGACGGCCTGGGCCTCGACTCCCCCGAGCTGGCGGCGATCGGCCACCGCGTGGTGCACGGCGGCCAGACGTTCACGAAGCCGACGGTGATCGACGACGTGGTGCTCGCGGAGATCGAGCGCCTCATCCCGGTCGCCCCGCTGCACAACCCGGCGAACCTGACGGGCATCCGCACGGCCCAGGCGCTGCGCCCGGACCTCCCGCAGGTCGCCGTCTTCGACACGGCGTTCCACACGACGATGCCGGAGTCGGCGGCCCGGTACGCGATCGACGTGGCGACGGCGGACGAGCACCGCATCCGCCGCTACGGCTTCCACGGGACGTCGCACGCGTACGTGTCCCGGGCGACGGCCGAGCTGCTGGGGAAGGCGCCGGAGGAGGTGAACGTGATCGTGCTGCACCTGGGCAACGGGGCGTCGGCGTCCGCCGTGCGGGGCGGGCGGTGCGTGGACACCTCGATGGGGCTGACGCCTTTGGAGGGGCTCGTGATGGGTACGCGTTCCGGTGACCTGGACCCGGCCGTCATCTTCCATTTGGCGCGGGTTGGCGGAATGTCCACGGACGACATCGACACTCTCCTCAACAAGAGGAGTGGGCTCGTCGGGCTCTGCGGCGACAACGACATGCGGGAGATCCGGCGGCGTATCGACGCGGGCGACCAGGCGGCGGAACTCGCCTTCGAGATCTACGTCCACCGTCTGAAGAAGTACATCGGGGCGTATTACGCGGTGCTCGGAAAGGTCGACGCTGTCGCGTTCACGGCCGGGGTCGGGGAGAACGCGGCGGAGGTGCGGGCGGCGGCGCTGGCGGGCCTGGAGGGGCTCGGCCTCGCGGTGGACCCGGCGCGCAACGCCGTACGCGGCGGTGCGGCGCGGCTGATCTCGCCGGAGGGCGCGCGGGTGGCGGTGGCCGTCGTGCCGACGGACGAGGAACTGGAGATAGCGACACAGACGTATGCCGTCGTCGGATCCGGTGCGGGAAATCCGGACCCGTCGGTAGGCAACTGAGCGCGAACCCGCCCATTTGTACATTCCGCCAGACGGAATATTCCGTAGCGAAACAAACCGATAGGATCGACTCATGCGCCGTTCGAAAATCGTCTGTACTCTCGGCCCCGCGGTCGACTCCCACGACCAGCTGGTGTCGCTGATCGAGGCCGGCATGAACGTGGCCCGTTTCAACTTCAGCCACGGCTCCCACGCCGAGCACCAGGGCCGGTACGACCGGGTCCGCGCCGCCTCCAAGGAGGCCGGCCGCGCGATCGGCGTCCTCGCCGACCTCCAGGGCCCCAAGATCCGCCTGGAGACCTTCGCCGAGGGCCCCGTCGAGCTGGTGCGCGGTGACGAGTTCACCATCACCGCCGAGGACGTCCCGGGCGACAAGACGATCTGCGGTACGACGTACAAGGGCCTGCCCGGTGACGTGGCGCCCGGCGACCAGATCCTCATCAACGACGGGAACGTCGAGCTGAAGGTCCTCGCGGTGGACGGGCCCCGGGTCCGGACGACCGTCGTCGAGGGCGGCGTCATCTCCGACCACAAGGGCATCAACCTGCCGGGCGCCGCGGTGAACGTGCCCGCGCTGTCCGACAAGGACATCGAGGACCTGCGCTTCGCGCTGCGCATGGGCTGCGACATGGTCGCGCTGTCCTTCGTCCGCGACGCGAAGGACGTCGCCGACGTCCACCGCGTGATGGACGAGGAGGGGCGCCGCGTCCCCGTCATCGCCAAGGTGGAGAAGCCGCAGGCGGTGGAGAACATGGAGGACGTCGTGATGGCGTTCGACGGCGTGATGGTCGCGCGGGGCGACCTCGCCGTCGAGTACCCGCTCGAGAAGGTCCCCATGGTGCAGAAGCGGCTCATCGAGCTGTGCCGGCGCAACGCGAAGCCGGTGATCGTCGCGACCCAGATGATGGAGTCGATGATCACCAACTCCCGGCCGACCCGCGCGGAGGCGTCCGACGTCGCCAACGCGATCCTCGACGGGGCGGACGCGGTCATGCTGTCCGCCGAGTCCTCCGTCGGCGCGTACCCGATCGAGACCGTCAAGACGATGTCGAAGATCGTCACCGCCGCCGAGCAGGAGCTGCTCTCCAAGGGCCTCCAGCCCCTCGTCCCCGGCAAGAAGCCGCGCACGCAGGGTGGTTCCGTCGCCCGCGCGGCCTGCGAGATCGCCGACTTCCTCGGGGGCCGCGGCCTCGTCGCCTTCACGCAGTCCGGCGACACCGCCCGCCGCCTCTCGCGCTACCGCGCCCAGCAGCCGATCATCGCCTTCACCACCGACGAGAACACCCGCAACCAGCTCACCCTGAGCTGGGGCGTCGAGTCCCACGTGGTCCCCTTCGTCAACAGCACCGACGAAATGGTCGAGATGGTCGACCAGGAGATCGCCAAGATCAACCGCTTCACCCCCGGCGACACGGTCATCATCACCGCCGGCTCCCCTCCCGGCGTCCCCGGCACCACGAACATGCTCCGCGTCCACCACATCGCGGGCACCCCGACGGAGTGATCCCGGCCTGAACGACACTGAGGGCGCCCCCCGTTGGACGGGGGGCGCCCTCAGTGGTTTCAGCCGACGGTCCCCCACCGCGCGGGGAACTCGGGCGGCCAGGGCAGCGAGGCGTCGTACAGAGCCTCCCGATCGCCCATCACCTCGTACTCGGCCTCCCGCCAGCTCGGTCTCCCGCCGACGACGAAGCTGTCTCCGTCGGGCTCCAGCATCCAGGTGTACTCGGCGTCAGCCGCCTCAAGCCTGTGCCTCTCCCGCAGAACGGCGAACTCTTCGGGAGAGGCCCGCCGGACATGGACGCCGTCCCGGTAGAAGGGCTTGAGGAGCATCAGCTCGACATGCCCGATGTACACCTCGACACGAGTCGTGGTCCGGTCGATCGCCAGCGCCTCACTGGCGAGGTAGAGCTGCCGGTGCGACGGATTGAATCCCACGACACGAAACAGCCGACCCTCGCGGACAAGATCCGCCATGCCTGCGCCCTCTCTTCCCGTCACTCCGGTATCGGCTCGCCGTTGCAGAAAGCGCCTCCAGCGCCTCGTCCGCCGTCCTTGCCCCCTGCACACCGTCCAGGGTCACCGCCAGTTCGACATCGGGGTCGGCCACCGCACGTTCGACACCGACGGTCCAGAGGGCACGCACCCCCATTCCCCTGTCCTCCGTCGACTCCGCTCCGGATGCCTTCCTACAGGCGGCCGTTCCGGTCCCGCGCGAACAGCGGGTCCGGTCCGGGTGGTGGTGAGTGCGACGGCCGCGGTCACGGCCAGGACGGCCATGACTCCGGCCGCCTTGCGCAGCGGCCGGTCGAGGAACGTGAACACCCCTCTACAAAATGATCATGAGCCCGACAAAGAGTGATGGCCCGGCTCCCCCGGCGAATTCGAGGAGAACCGGGCCATCACTCGTGTGCGGCTCCCGGAGGGGTTCGGGCGGTCAGGTGATCGACTGCGACATGCCGGGGATGGTCAGGGTGCCGCCGAACTGGCCGGCCTGGGTGACCTTGACGTTGCTGAAGTAGATCCAGGGGATGTTCAGCGGGGGCGGGCTCTTGGGGCTGAAGGTGACCGGGAGCAGGCCGAAGAGGTTGCCGGAGATGCTCTCGGTGTACATGATCGTGTCGCCGCCGGTGATCGTGGACTTGGAGCCCTTCGCGCCCTTGACGTGGTACGTCTTGCCCGCCTGCTTGTCGATGACCGTCTGGTGCAGGTCGTCGATGTCGGTCCCGTCGGAGATGACGTACTTCAGCACCTCCTTGACGGTGCCGTTGGCGGTCTTGACCTTGACGATGCCCTGGTAGTCGGCGCCCTTGAGGGTGAGGCCGCTCGCGTTGAGGTACCAGGGGTCGTCCGGCAGGCGCATCTTGTTGTCGACGCCGCCCACCTCGTCGTCCGTGGCCGCCGGGCAGTCGTCCAGGTTCGTGCTCGCGCTGGGCGAGGGGCTCGGGGAGGCGTCGGCCTCCTTCTCGTCGTCCTTCTCGTCCTTCTTGTCGTCGTCGGACCCGGACGACTCGCTCGCGGACGGCGAGGGGGACGGAGACGCCTTGTCGTCCGCCGCCGGGGACTCCTTCGCGGCGTCCTCGCCGGCCTTCTCCGTCGTCTCCTTCTTCGCGCCCGCACCGCTGTCCGCGCTCGGCGTGGCCGACGGGCTCGGGCTCGCGGACGGCGTGGAGCCGGCGCCGCTGCCGTTGCCCCCGGTGAACACGTCCGTGATCGCGTCCCCGATGGACTCCAGGAGCCCCTTGGACTCCTCGGAACCGGACGCGGGGTCGGAGGCCGACGGCGACGGGCTCGGCGAGGCGGCGGCGCCCCCGCCGGACTCCTCGGTCTTGCCGTCGGAAGCGGACGGCGCCGGGGAGGGCGAGGCCACCTTGTCGTCGGACCCCTTCTCCTCGGACCCGCCCGAACCCTTCTCGCCGGAACCCGAATCCGAGGCCGTCGAGTCCTTCCCGGAAGCCTCGTCCTTCTTCTCGTCGTTCTCGTCCTTCGAGGACTCGCTCGCGGACGGCGAAGGCGACGCGTCCGGGTCCTTCGCCATGGCCTCGACGCAGGCCTGGTACTCCTCGGCCGTCATGCTCTTCGAGGAGGAGACCGGCTGCTGTCCCTCGGCCCGCGCCAGCGTCGACGTGAGTCCCATCCCCACGAGGACCGTCGGCATCGCGGCCAGGGCTATCGCCTTGCCCGCCGGCACGTGCAGCCGCGCGAGCAGCGGCTTCCTGGGGGCCGCGTGGCGCGGTCCGGTTCTCTCCCGAGACGCGTCGGCGTCCACCCCGTGGGTGCCCTCGTCAGTCGGCACTGCGCCTCCCGTTCGCCCCGTTGGCCGGGCTCGTTCCTGACAGGTCCTTCGGCTCGCCGATCTCGCCGCGCGGCTCCGGCACGTCCGCGACGGCCTGCGGCGCCCCGTCGGCGACCGGCTCGCCCTCCTCGGCCACGGCCTCCTCCTGCGGCTTGCCCGGCGCCCACGACACGGCCATCGCGCCACCGAACATGGCGAGCAGGAAGCCCACGACGAAGCCGCCGAAGTTGGAGACCGGGAGGGAGACCAGGGCCAGCAGGATCGCGGCGACACCAGCGAACGTACGGATGTGCTGCTGGAACCAGAGGCTGATCCCCAGGGTGACGAGCAGCACCCCGATGATCAGGGAGCCGGCGCCCGCGGTGGTGGCCATCGCCACCGTCAGATGACCGATCCGCACATGCGCGTACGGGAAGTACATGATCGGAAAACCGCTGAGCATGACGTAGAGGCCCGCCCAGAACGGCCGGGTGCCCCGCCAGACCTTGAACCGCGACCTCCCTCGGGCGAAAAGGCCGGGGTCGGCAGAGATGGCGCTCATGGAAAACAGCTCCCTGGTGCGGCTTTGCTGTGGTGAACGTGGTGTCGCGTTTGCGAGGGGAGTGTGAATTCAGCGAGAGAGTGGGACGGGCGGGAGAGCCCGAAGGCACTCCCGCCCGTCACCTCACGCCTAGAAGCACTCGACGTCGGGGCCCGAACCGAGGGCAAGCTTCATCTTCAGCTTGGGCAACGTGAAGGTTCCGGCAGTGGTCGCCCACGCCGTCTGCTTCACACCGGTCAGCACCGCGGTGTCGGCCTGCTGAGCGAAGCCGTACGGGTTGGCCTGCTCCTTGCCGCCCTTCATGCCGGTGCTCTTGCCACCCTTGTCAGGGTTGCCGGTGTCACCGGCGGCAACACCGATGTCGATGCTCCCGAACTTCGCGCTCGTGGTCTCGAGGTCGGCGACATCGATGAACAGGTTGTCCGCGGACACCTGGTCCTTCTTGTCCGGGCTGTCACCCGCCCTGAGCGTCAGGGTGACCGACCCGATGACCGGGATGTTCGGGGTCACGACCGACTGGCACAGGTTCTTGATCGTCGCCGACTTGAACGACGAGACCGCCACCGGGTGAGAGGCCTTTTGACCGGTGAGGGTGTACCCCGAATCGATCGCGCCGTACTGGCTGAAGCCCTGGCCGTCCAGTTCGTCGGCCTTGACCTTGAACGACTGACCCGAAACGCTGAACGACGCCGCGAGCGCGCCCTGAGCCAGGGCCACGCCTATACACGCCGTGGCGGCGACGCTGGGCACCATCACCACAGCGAACCGCTTCCATCTGGTCCCGCCACGCACCTGGGACTCCATCATTTCCTCCTTCTCGGACGTACATCCCGCTCCGACGAGCCCCGTGGACGGCGGCTCGGACGGGCAGGGATGGGAGAAGTGCTACGTCCTCGGGAAGGGGAGCGCCTGTGCTCGGAAGCGCGAACCGCGCCTGAAATCACCGGCGATCACCCCCGAGCGACTACCACTCGGTCGCGCCTGACACGCATCACGCGCAACCTTGCCGGACAGGCTCCGCCCGCGGGCGAAGACCCCCCTGCCCTCAAGAGCCGGCGACGTCGCCGTCGGCTCTGCCCGGTGGGGACCCATCAGGCCCGTGTCCCGACCGGCTGCCGGGGAACGGGAATGGACCGAGCGTCGCCGATCGTGGTGCATTCTCGCCGCCCGCACAAGGGGGTTCGTTACTGGCTAGTAACGGCCGGATAACCGTCCGACGACCCACAGGTCTCGACCGGCGACCGAGCGCGACATCCTTGCCCAGGACAAATCGCTTGACAGTGGGACAGAGTCCGGCAGACCAACAGCCCCGACTTACTGGAAGTAACAGCGGCCACGTTTACCAAGATTTGGCAAAGCGTGGCCGCAAAAGCGTCCAGCCGACCGAACTTTCACTCCGGTCCCTCGGTACCGGCGGGTTTAGCGACTGGTCAGAACAGCGCCCGGGCCAGCGCCCGCCGCGCCCCCGCGACCCGGGGGTCGTCGGGGCCGATCACCTCGAAGAGTTCGAGCAGCCGGACCCGTACGGCGTCCCGGTCGTCACCGACCGTGCGCCGGACCGTCTCGATGAGCCGCCCGAACGCGTCGTCGACGTGACCGCCCACCAGATCCAGGTCGGCGGCGGCGAGCTGGGCCGCCGCGTCGCCCGGCTTCTCGGCCGCGTCCCGGCGGACGGCCTGCGGGTCGAGGCCCTGGACGCGCTGGAGCAACTCGGCCTGCGCGAGCCCGAGTTTGGCCTCCTCGTTGCCCGGGTCGTCGGCCAGCACGTTCTGGTACGCCCGTACGGCGCCGCCCAGGTCCCCGGCGTCCAGCGCCTCGACGGCGGCGGCGAGCAGACCGTCGTACGGCCCCGCCGGGGCCTCCACCGGCGTCGCGGGGGCCGCGCCGGGCTCCGCGTCCGGGTCGACCGACAGGCCCGTGATGCCGAAGCGCTCCTCGGCGACCTGGACGAGCTGGTCGAGGGTCTGGCGGATCTGCGCCTCGGGGGCGGCGCCCTGGAAGAGGGGGAGCGCCTGGCCCGCGACCACGGCGAAGACGGCCGGGATGCCCTGGATGCCGAACTGCTGCATCAGCATCTGGTTGGCGTCGACGTCGATCTTGGCGAGCAGGATCCTGCCGTCGTACTCGACCGCGAGGCGCTCAAGAATCGGGCTGAGCTGCTTGCAGGGCTGGCACCACTCGGCCCAGAAGTCGATGACGACCGCGACCTCGGCGGACCGCTGGATGACCTGGCTCTCGAACCCGGCCTCGTCGACGTCGATCACGAGGTCGGCCGGGGAGATCGCCCCCGCGCCGCCCTGGCGGGCCGTTTCGGCGCGCGCCTGCTCCGCCTTCGCCTTGGCCTCCTGGGCCGCCTTCACCGCGGCGAGGTCGACGACTCCGCTCATGGACATGTTCCGTGGCTGCATGCGTCTATCCTCCCCCGAGCCGGCGCCTGTGCGAAAAGCGGTCCGTGAGCCTCGTTACGCCGGGGGCGCGTTTGCCCCGGCGGGTTCGCGGGCAGGCGCCCACCGGTCCCACAACCGCCGTAGCTGCCGAAAGCCCGAGCGGTCCGCCGTACGCCGCCGGGTCCCCACCCCGCGTGCCGTCCGGACCTCCGGTCCCGCACCGCTCGCGTACGTCCGTCGCGTGCCGTGCCGGGGCCCTGCCGAGCTTTCGCTACGACCCGTAGCGTAATGCGCGCCGTGCGCCTCGCGGGAGTCCTTCCCGGTGATCTCCCTCACGACTCCACAATCTTCGCCTGGGCCGTTCACAGGGCTCCACCGAATTACGGCGCGGGGGCCGGCCGCCCGGAACCAGCCGCCATGGTCGCCGGAACCGGCCGCTATGGTCGTCCGATGCAGAGCCGCAGCCCCGCCCCCCGCCCGGGCCGTCCGCGCAGCGCCACCGCGGACGCCGCGATCCTGGCCGCGACGCGGGAGGCGCTGGTGGACCTGGGCTGGTCCAAACTCACGCTGGGGGACGTCGCCACCCGGGCCGGCGTCGCGAAAACCACCCTCTACCGCCGCTGGACCGGCAAGAACGAACTCGTCGTCGACGCCGTCGCCGAACTCTTCGACGAACTCCGCCTGCCCGACCGGGGCAGCCTCACCGCGGACATCGAGGGAGTGGTCCTCCAGTTCGCGGCGATCCTGGCGCGGCCGGAGGCCAAGAGCGGGCTGATGGCCGTCGTCGCGGAATCGACCCGGGACGAGGCGCTGCGCGCCCGGATCCGCGGGTCCATCGTCGACCGCCAGAAACGCCTCGTCCTGGAGGGCCGCGCCCGCGCCCAGGCGCGCGGCGAGATCCCCCGCGAGCCCGACAGCGAGCACGCCACGGACACGGCCGACCTCATCTTCGACGTCGTCGCCGGAGCGGTCGTCCACCGCACCCTCGTCAGCGCGGAACCGGTGAACGAGGCATGGGTCCAGAGTTTCGCCCGCCTGCTGCTGGGCGGACTGCCCGCGGCGACGGGAGGCGGGCAGCCGTGAGGGACGCGCGGACGCCCGGTGTCACACCTTGGCAGCGGCCGGCGCCCCCTCGGTCAGCTGGGACTCCAGTTCGTGGCTGACCTTGCGCTCGACGAAGAACGCCGCCGTGGGGATGGTGCCGGCGAGCAGGACCCACAGCTGCTTCTTGACCGGCCACTTCGCCTTGGAGCCGAGGTCGAAGGCGAAGACGAGGTAGATGATGTAGAGCCAGCCGTGCGCGATACCGACGACCGACGTGAAGCCGTCCGCGCCGTCCATCTCGAACACGTACTTGCCGATGACACCGAGGGTCAGCAGGACCAGCAGGACACCGGTGACGTAGGCCATGACGCGGTAGCGGGTCAGCACGCTCTTTTTCATGCGTTCGAGCGTAACCAGCCCGGCGGGCGGATCTTCCTCCGGGTCACTCCTCCTGGAAGTCGCCCGAGGCCACGCGCAGGGGGCGCAGCATGGCGAAGATCTCCGCGCATTCCTCCGCGTCGTAGACGCCGAGGCCGAAGTCCATCGCCATGAGGTCGCGGGTGGCGGTGTCGACGACTTCGCGGCCCTTGTCGGTGATGGACGCGAGGGTGCCGCGGCCGTCGTTGGGGTTGGGGCGTTTGGCGACGAGGCCGGACTTCACCAGGCGGTCGACCGTGTTGGTGACCGAGGTGGGGTGGACCATGAGGCGTTCGCCGATCTTGGACATGGGGAGTTCGCCGGCTCTGGAGAAGTTCAGCAGGACCAGGGCCTCGTAGCGCGCGAACGTCAACCCGTACGGTTTCACCACCGCGTCGACCTCGGCCAGCAGGATCTGCTGGGCCCGCATGATCGAGGTGATCGCGGCCATGGACGGCACGCTCCCCCACCGCTGCTTCCAGAGCTCGTCCGCGCGGGCGATGGGGTCGAAGGGGAGACTGAGGGGCTTCGGCACGGCATCAGACCCTACCCGCCGGTCACATTCTGGTCTGCCACGTCTCACGCACCGGGCCGGGAGCAGCGCCGGGAACAGTGCAGGGAACCGCTTCCTGAGCGATGTTCCCCGGGCGGGCGGCGGTTCGGCTTGGTGGGTCACCTTTTACGCGTTATGCAACGAGGGTCCCCCACCCCCCGTTCGCAGGGAGCGGCATGTCCCGTCCAGCCCACGCACTCGTCGCCCTCGTCGCCCTCGCCCTCCTCTCCCCCACCGCCGCCTGCTCCTCCTCCCCCACGGCCGAGGAGGCGTCGGTGGTGAAACCCCCGAAGCGCGCCGCCGGGAAGAACCCCTTCTGGGTGGACCCCGACAGCAACGCCGCCCGGCAGATCCAGCTGTGGCGGCGCGAGGGCCGCGACTCGGACGCGGAGCTGCTGCGCAGGATCGCCGACCAGCCCGTGGCCCTGTGGCCGGCCGGCGAGATCGACCCCGGCCCTGCGGTGACCGCGGCGACGGCCGCGGCGTCCCGCGACGGCCGTACGGCGCTGTTCGTCGCGTACGACATCCCCCACCGCGACTGCGGCCAGCACTCGGCGGGCGGCGCGGCGGACGGCGGCGCCTACCTCGCGTGGATCGGCAGGTTCGCCTCGGCGATCGGGGACGCGAAGGCGCTGGTGGTCCTGGAGCCGGACGCGGTCGCGCACATCGTGGACGGGTGTACGCCGGGTGAGTACCACGACGAGCGCGAGCAGCTGCTGGCGGCGGCGATCACCCGGCTGAAGCAACAGCCGGGTACGAAGGTGTACTTGGACGCCGGCAACCCGTCCTGGATCCGCGAGCCCGGAAAGCTGGTCGAGCCGCTGAAGCGGTCCGGCGTCGACGCGGCCGACGGCTTCGCCCTGAACGTCTCCAACTTCCAGCCGGACGACGCGGTCAAGCGCTACGGCCTCGACCTCTCCGCCCAACTGGGCGGAAAACACTTCGTGGTCGACACCAGCCGCAACGGCAACGGCCCGCTCCCGGGGGTGTGGTGCAACCCTCCGGGGCGGGCCCTGGGCACCCGGCCGACCACCGAAACCGGGGAACCCGCTCTGGATGCCTACCTGTGGATCAAGCGGCCGGGTGAGTCGGACGGCACCTGCGAGGGCGGCCCGGACGCGGGCCAGTGGTGGCCGGCGTACGCGTTGGAACTGGCGCGCAACTCGCGGTGAATTCCGCTCACTTGACCTGGATCCACTTCGCCTCCGACGGTGTCCCCGCCGCGTCCGTCGCGAACAGCATGTACCAGCCGGGCGGCACCAGCGCGGGGTCGTCCGGGACGGTGAACGTGACGGCCCGCCCCTCCTTCGTCAACTCCAGCGCGATGGACCGCTGTTCGACGTCGGTGGTGTGGGTGACGGCGCTGGGCCGCATCAGCCGGGCGGAGACGATCCGCTCGGGACGGTCGGTGCGGTAGGTGACCTTGCGGTCGTCGGGCAGCAGCCCGGGGCCGTCGTCGAGGACGGGCCGGTCCTTGCCGTTCTTGTGCAGCGCGGGCGGCGTGAAGACCTCCATGCGCTGCTCGAAGTGCCCGAGTTTCGTGTTCTGTTGATCGTCGTAGAGAGGATCGGAGCCGAAGGTCGCGACCCGCCCGTCGGGCAGCAGCAGGGCCTCGGAGTGGTAGTTGCGGCCGACGACGGGTTCGGCGGCCTCCCGGAAGACGTTGCCCTTGGGGTCGTAGAACTGCGCCTTGAGGATGTTGCTGGCGCTGCGCCCCCGGTAGTCGGAGGAGCCGTTGGAGGTGAAGACGGTGTCGTCCGGCATGATGACGCTGTTCAAGTACCGGGTCCCTTGCGGCAGGTTGGGCCCGTCCTTGAAGACCGGGTTGTCCTCCTTGAGGTCCACCACGGCCGTCCGGGACGTCGACTTCTTCGACTCCCCCACTCCCCCGCCCCCGAGGATCATCACCTTCTGGTCCTGCGCCGGAGGCAGCAGCACGGACGCCGAAGTCTCCGTCGCGTCCGCGTCCTTGAGCCCCGGCACCTTCCGGAACGTGTTGGTCTTCAGGTCCCAGAGCCCCGGCTCGCGCCCCTGGTCGGCGGGCCCGTACCCGGCGTTGGAGGCGGGGTAGAACAGCTTCCCGCCCTTGGTGAGGAACAGCGCCGGATAGGTGGGGAAGTACCGCTTGGGCCCCGGCGTCCACTTCTTGGTGCGCGGGTCGTAGATCTCGTTGTCCCCGGGGTCGACCACGCCGACGTCGTCGAGCCCGGAGACCGCGAGGACGCGCCCGTCGTCGAGCCCGACGAGCGTCGGGTACCAGCGGGCCTTGGCCATCGGGTCGACGGGGACGTACCGCTCGGCGACGGGGTCGAACTCGTAGGCGGCGCGGATGCCTTGGAAGTCCTGCTTGTCGAGGGTGATCTTCTCGCTGAGCCCGTACGTGTTGTCCGCGTCCTTGCCGGTGAGCCCGACGATCTCGTACTGGGCACGCTTCTCGGTGACGGACATGGGCCCGCTCTCGGCGGCCTCGACGAAGACGCGGACCTCGCTCGCGGTGACCCGCGTCTGCCAGGGCTGCATGACGCCGCGCCGGTTGTACGTCACCTTGAAGTCGCGTTTGGCCTTGGGCACGGTGACGTCGAACTTGCTGACGTACTCGACGCCGGACGGCGAGCGGAAGCGGGTGCCCTTCTTGAGGACCATGGGTTTGTCGGGGTTCTCGTTCTTGACGCGCATCCCGCCCGCGGCCCGCCGGACCTCGCCGTCGAGGAGTTCGTAGCGGGCCGTCCCGCCCGCCACCAAGAGCCGCCCGTCGGGGAGTTGGGCGTGCCCGGAGCAGAAGAAGTCCTCCGGGGTGGGGATCTTCTTGAAGGTGTTCGCCTTCGGGTCCCACAGCACCGTGTCGAAGGACCCGGCGTCGAACTTCTTCTGCTCGTTGCCGGACCCGGCGACGATGAGGACCTTCCCGGTGTGCAGCAGCGCCGCGTGGATCGCGTTGGTGCGGTACTGCTCGGGGATGTCGACCTGGGCCCAACTGCCGTACTTGGCCCGGTACTCGGGCTGGGCGATCTTGTACGCGTGGTACTGCTCGCCGACGAAGTCCAGCGCGGCGGGCGCGTTCAGGCTCGCGAGGATGGCGACGCCGCCGATGCCCAGGACGGTCTTCTTGGTCTTCTGCGGGAAGGCCATGGCTAGTTGCCTCCTGTCGGGGTGCCGGAGACGGGGGCGAGGGCGGGTTCGACGGCGGGTGCCTCTGCCACCAGAGAGCTACGGGTACGGGGCCGGGTGAGCCGCTCCCGCACCCCCGTGCCGATCCACACCGCGAGCGGCGCCAGGGAGATCGCCGTCGCGAGGACCGCCCAGGTGCGCATGGCGACGTGGGTGTGGCCGAGGACGGCGGAGGCGGCGAGGGACGCGATGAGGACGGCCGCCCAGAAGAGGTGGATGCGGAACGTCATGAGCCGGTCGGCGCTGACGCCCGCGCCCTTCGGGGTGACGACGAACCGGCTGGGGCGGCGCAGCAGGGCCGCGCCGAAGGACTTGAGGTAGATCGGCGCGGAGAGGGCCGACATGCCCATCCCGGCGAGCCCGCCGGAGCCCTCGGGTTCGTGCGGGGAGACGTTGTGGCGCCGGTTCCAGAGGTACAGGCCGATCTGGAGGGCGGCGGCGTCGCTGTACAGCATCAGCCACACGGACGCGGCGACCTGGGTGCCGGACGCGCCGAACCACAGGAACAGCACGCAACTCACCATGCCGAGCAGCCAGTTGACGGCCGTCATCGGGTAGTAGACCAGCATCATCGTGTACGAGAACAGCCGCCCCGGAGGCATCGTGAACGGCGCCTTCCAGTACTGCTTGAACAGCGTCTCGTAGGTCCCGCGCGACCACCGCATCTGCTGCGTGAAGAAGTCCGTCCAGGACGCGGGGCCCTCTCCGACGGCCAGCACGTCCGGCGTGTACACCGACCGCCACTTGCGCCCGGTCGCCGGGTTGCGCCGCCGGTGCAGTTCGAACCCGGTCGCCATGTCCTCGGTGATCGAGTCGTACAGCCCGCCGATCTGCTTCACGGCCGCGATCCGTACGACGTTGTTGGTGCCGACGAACATCGGCGCCCGGTAGCGGTTGCCCGCGCGCTGGATCAGCGCGTGGAAGAGGAACTGCTGCGACTCGGCGGCCTTCGTCACCGGATGGTGGTAGTTCCCGTACACCTGGGGTCCTACGACGAACGCGACGTCCGGGTCCCGGAAGTAGCCCATCATCCGTTCGAGGTAGTCCGGGTGGGGTACGTGGTCGGTGTCGACGGAGGCGAAGAAGTCGTACTCGTCGCCGTGCGCGGCGATCCAGGCGTTGTAGTTGCCGTGCTTGGTCCGCGCCTTGTGCACCCCCTTGGCCCGGTTCCACTCCGGAACACCCTTGCGCGTGAAGTGCCGCACCCCCAGCTCCGCGCAGAGCGCCTTGGCCTGCCCGTCGTCCCCCTCGTCGAGGAGCCACACGTCCAGGGGCCCTCGGTGGTGGATCCGTACGGCGCCTTCGAGGGTCGCCCGCACCATCGCGAGGGGCTCCCGGCCGGGCACGTACGTCGTCAGGAACGCGACGCGGGTACCGCTCTCCGGTATGACGGGTACGGGGTCCCGGGCGACCAGGGTCGCGTGCGCCACCGACGCGACGTTGACGACCATGAACAGCTCGATCAGGCCGATCGCTATGAGCATCGCGATGTCGAGGCCGACCATCCACTCGTCCCCGCCCTCGCGCTCCACCCAGTGGCTGGGCCACACGAGATACACGAGCAGCAGCGCCGTCAGCACCGGCGCGAGGCTCATCAGCAGGATGGCGCGTATTCGGTGGGGCTCGCGGGAGAGCAGCGATATGTACTGCACCCGGTACGACGCGGCCGGCTCCGTGAGCGGCCCGGCCAGCCTGCTGTGGGTGTCGTAGTCGTAGCCCTCAGGCCGCACAACGCCCTCCAAGAAGTGGGAGTGGTCGAGGCCCGGGGGTTCGTGCTGACGTGGTTCGTGCCGCGCCGAACCCGATGGGCCGATACCCACACGAAAATGGACATATCGGACACTGTCGAACGGGGTGGGGCCAGGCGGGTGGGAGTTACGCCCAACGGTGGGACTTTCACCGAACGGGGGACCAGCTCACCAGCGAACACAGAAAAACCCCGTCCGTACGCCGTGAAGAGACGCACGGGCAGGGCCGTTGCCGAGGTGCACCGATCAGGGCGACACAGTCTCCGAGCCGTCGCGGGCTCGCAGGTCGGCCAGCCTCCTTTGGTACAGCGGGCCGACCGCGTGCGCTCCCCGCGCTTCACTCGGCGTGGACTGCTCGATCAGGTGGTGCGCCACAGCCTTGAGATACGCCGACCACGCCAGTACGTGTTGCTGAGCGGGACGACCACATTCCTGAGGCTCACCGGGAAGACACAGCGGAAGTCCCGGGCTCAGCTTGTTCGCCGCGTGCCGAACATAGCGAGCGATCATCGCCCATTCCTCTTCGGTCCGATGCACTGCGGTGCTGTTGCTCTCCCAGCCCCACGGCCCGAAGTCGTCTCCGTGGTCGTCCATGTGCGCGCTCCTGATCATCGAGGCGAACTAAACAGGCGTGCCGAGCGTAGCCGGGTTGTCAGCCTCACTGGGGTCACAGTGACCTACAGACGGCGGCCACGGGCCGCAGGGGCCGCACATGGGCAGGAACTGAGGGGGTGTGCAGGACTGTGCTCCATCGCCCAGGACAGCGCGGATCTCCGCCAGCACCTCTCCCATGCGGGGGCCGCCCCAGACTTCGGACAGGGGCGATTCCCGTACGTTCCCGATGGACAGGAAGCGCCCGAGAACACAGGGCCACACGTTGCCGTCCGGACCGATCGCGCACTTCTCGTGAGCACAGTGGCCGCAGAGATCAGCGACGGTCGGCGCCGCTCCGTTGCCTCCCCGGCCAAAGGCGCGGATACGGTCTGCGCCGACCTGTTCGACTCCGAGGCTCAGCAAATCCTGTGTCGCTTCGAACACGCGCTGTCCGGTCTGCACGGCGACGACTCCGCCCCGGATCTGAACACCGAGGCTCAGCGCCTTTTCGATGTTGGCCCGGGTACGTTTGTGGGAGCCTCGGAGGTTGGTCACGGCGTCGTGCTTCTCAGCGCTGTCGGAGTAGTACGAGGTGGCCATCTTCACTTCGCACTCGCGGATCACGTCCCACAGTTCAGCGCGGATGTGGGTCATGTTCGAGAAGATCTCGACGGACAGACCGGACGCGTGCGCGTGCCGGATCAGCGCGGGGAGGTACGGATACAAGGTCGGTTCCCCGCCGATGAACTGAACGTCACACGCACCGATTTCGGAGAGTTCCGAGATGACGCGCACCCAGTCCTTCACGGTCATGGTTCCGTGCGTCCCCTTGGGCCCGCTGTCCGCGTAGCAGTGGTCACAGAATTCGTTGCAGAGCCCTGTCACCTCTAACCACGCGAAGGTGAGCGGGTTTTCAGCAACGGCCATCCTGTCCTCCTTACAGGTTGGGTTGGACCGGAAAAGACCCCGCCCGCCGGTCTCGGGGGAATGACACAGCGGGCGGGGTCGTTTGAGGGTGGATCAGGCGGTGAACCGGACCACGGCCCACGCCACGACGAGGGTCCACACGGCCGCGGCCAGAACAACCACGACGGTGCACACGGCCCTCATGCGAGTTCCAGCGCGGACGGCCGCGCGTTCCACTCGATACCGCCGCGTTCGGGCCGTACCCATGCCATGAGAATCGGCTTCTGGTATGCGGGAAGCTGGTTCTCGTCCACGTCCTCGCAGATGGCCATGAGGACGCCGGTACGCACGCCGTCCGTGACGGTCTTCCCGATGTGCTCAGCGGTCACCATGGGCCGCCTCCCGCTTGCAGTCGGGACAGTTCTCGTAGGGGCAGGGGGCGAAAGCCGGCGTGGGGAGTTCGACCTCACCGGTCCGGACGTTGCGGACACCGCCATACTCGGTTCGCCAGTCCGTCAGCGGCGACGCGTCTGCCTCTTCCGTGCCGTCCAGGAGCCGGACGAGCTGAGGCTGACCAAGGGCGCTCACGCGGGCGTTGGGCCACCTCACGGGGTCACCTCGCTGTGCGCCTCAGCCGCGTGGCGCTTCCACAACACGGCCGCGTCACTGGCGGCCGAGGGGTCGTAGTCGTTGCTCAGCTCGCCGTTCTCCGTCTTCCGGACCATGCGCCTGAACCACTCGCCCACGTACGCCTCGCAATCGGCACAGTCGCCGATGATCTCGGGCTTGATGAAGTCCTGGGGGTACGGCTGTTCGGGCTTTTCGCTTGTACCGTTGGGCACTGTCGTCAACCTCCACGTGGTTGGTGGCCATGCCCCCGGCCGGTCGCACGGTGCGGGGGCCTTTGCGTCGTCCCACGCTTCTCTTCAGCGACCTGCAACACCACAGCGTCTTCACCGCATTTGAACCGCACTTTGACCGCGCCGGGTAACCTGACCAGGGAGGATGTCAAGCCGGACGGAGAACGGGCATGGCAGGCAGGCGGACCCAGCTAGCCGCACGCCGCAAGGCACGCGGTTTCACTCAAGAAAGCTTCGCTGAGGAGCTGAGGGTGGCTACCAGCACGGTGCAGCGGTGGGAAAGCGGCGTAGGTGATCCGCAGCCACACCAACGACCCAAAATCGCGAAGCTTCTAGAGGTCACTTCAAAAGATCTCGAAGAACTCCTTACGCTCGATGTGCGACCTGTCGAAACTGTCGGCTCATGGACTTCCAACGCTGAACCCCAAGATGACGAGATGGAAGCTTGGGAATTGGCCCGTCGAGTCCAGGCAAGCGATGTAGGGCGGGAGACCCTGATTCGACTTGAGCGTTCGTTTGACGAGTTGGCCATGGCCTATCCGACGACGCCACCGCAAGTACTACTAGACAAATCTAGGCGCCATATCTCTTACGTAGCGCATCTACTTGACGGAAAAAAGACGCTCTCCGAACACCGGAGACTTCTCCTGGTCGGCGGATGGTTCTCGCTTTTTGCAGCCACTCTGCATATCGATCTGAAGGACGATGCTGCTGCCGTGGCCCGCCTTCAGACAGCGGTGGCTCTTTCAAGAGAAGCCGAGCATCCGGAGATCGAAGCTTGGTGCTTCGAAACGAATGCTTGGCGCGTACTCACGGATGGAGATTACAACCGTGCAGTTGAGCTTTCTCGAATCGCGCAATCAATTGCCCCTCCTGGAACTTCAGCCCTGATCCAAGCCACAGCCCAAGAGGGGCGAGCGCAGGCCCGTTTGTGTAATCGCACTGAAACCTACACCGCAATCAACCGGGTACAAGCCCTATCCGATTCGCTGGGTTCCCCCCTTCACCCGAAGGAGCATCACTACCAGTACGACCCAGCGAAAGCCCTCTCGTACACGGCTACCACTCTTGCCTGGCTTGGTGATTCAGCAGCAGAGCCTTACGCGCGAGAAGTGATCACTCAATTGAGTCCGTCCGGCGATTTCCTGAAATGGCCCCGTAGGGTAGCCTCGGCGAATATCGATCTCGCGCTTGTCTTGTTGAACGAGAATCGTCTTGACGAAGCGTGCGACGCAGTCCAGAAAGCCATACTAAGTGGCCGTGTCGTCCCTTCAAATCACTGGCGTGCGTTGGAAGTCGTTGCCGCTGTAGAACGCCGATCCCTACCAGAGGCGAAAGACCTTCGCGAAGCATACGAAGGCCTGAATAATTAAATTTCCATTCCAGGGAGAACGTTGCGCAAAGAGCATGTGCGCTTGGTCGGCTGCCTGACCACATAGCCACGCATGGCGAGGCGTTGAGACTGCCGCAACTCACCGCTCCTGCCGCGAAGTTCGCCGCAAATACTGCCGCACAGCCCGCTGAGAAATCGGCCCCAGCTCCTCCAACGCCCCCACCAGCAACCCCAGTTGCTCCAGCGCACCCAACGCCGATGCCGCGCCCTCCCCGTCCACCCCCTCGTACAGCTCGATCCCCACGAACGAAGCGGCCACTGCCCGCGCCAGCCCCGCAGGGTCCGTGAACTCGCCGAACGGCGTCCCCCCGAGCACTCGCCGCAGCACCTTCTCGATCTCGACGATCCACAGGTCGAGGCCCGCGGCCGTGGCCGGCCCGAGGGCGGGGTGTGTCTGCGCGCCCGCGAGCAGCTGTCCCAGTCGGGCGACGTGCCCGAACTCCTGTTCGGCCGCGTGGATCTCCCGCCCCAGCGCGAGGAGTCCGGACAGCGACTCCACCTCCTCGAACCGCTCCCGGTACCGGGAG
>NZ_LIRL01000484.1:0-806 GCF_001419795.1 Streptomyces niveiscabiei | reverse complement strand
CGGACCGCGCGGACGTCTTCGCGATGCCCTGCTCCGTGAGCGTCCGCAGCGCCCCCTCCAGCAGCTTGACCCGGGTCTCCCGCGAAGGACTCACGCGCGCACTTCCTCTCTCACCGGCCGCAGCCCGGCCCGTACCCCGCAGTCTCGTACGTCCGTGTACGACGCCCGGAACCACCCCTCGTACCCGAAGAGCGGCCCGAACCACCGGTTGACGACGCGGACTTGGATCCGGAAGACCCCGGCGGCCTCGTCGTACGACTCGCGGACTTCCGCGTCGGCGCCGATGAGTTGGGGCACCCGGACGTCCACGGGCCCTTCGCGGAACCGGTGTTGGCGGGAGCGGATGAGGAGGGAGCCGTCGGGTTCGGCGTGGAGGCGGAGGTCGGTGGCGAGGTGCTGGTGGGTGCCCAGGTAGTCGAGGATCGTGCCGTGGGGGCCGAGCACCATCTGCGCGTCGAACCGGTGTTGACGCGAGGGGAAGCTGAACGTCCGTACGAACGTGACGGTTTCACGGCCGTAGGAGTCGAGGTAGGGGACGTTCTCGATGACGAACGGGATGTCGCGTCCCGTGCGGGGGACGAGGATGTTGCGGGTCGTGCCGAGCGCGAGGAACGGCTTCACGAACGCGGGCCCGTGCCAGATACGGGACATGACGCCCCGGCCCGTGCACGCCTCGCCGCTCGCGAGGCCCACGGAGAAGCGCCGGCGCAGCTCGGGGTGGAGGCGGGAGAACGCGGCGTCCCCCATGGCCGTACGGAAGATGGAGGTCATCGCGGGGTCTCCAGGGCGCGCAGCAGACGGGGCGT
>NZ_LIRL01000483.1 GCF_001419795.1 Streptomyces niveiscabiei | reverse complement strand
CGGTGGGGCGCGGTGAGGGCGGGGCGCGGTGAGGTACTACCCCGCTAATACCTCCGACGTACTTCCGGGTATCACCTCCGCTTCTTCACCGGCCCCGCACTTTCTGACGGATGCCGCGTTTCTCCTCGTGCTGCGATGTCCACGCGACCCCCCTCATCAGGTTTGATGGACGTATGAGTGACGCTGAGGCCATGCCCGAGTGGGAGAAGCGGTTCAGGGCGCCGCGGGTCTCCCTGCCCGACTGGGCGGAGGACGCCCCCGACCGCTCGCTGTTCACGTCGAACGCGACCGGGACGTACGAGCTGTACGCCTGGGACCGCGTGAGCGGCGAGCAGCGGCAGGTGACCGACCGGGCCAACGGGACGACGGACGGCAGGCTGTCCCCGGACGGGGACTGGATCTGGTGGTTCGACGACAAGGACGGCGACGAGTTCGGCGTCTGGCGGCGCCAGCCCTTCACCGGCGGCCCCGACGAGCCCGCCACCCCCGGCCTCGACCCCTCCTACCCGGCTGGACTGGCTCTCGGGAGGGACGGCCGTACCTCCGTGGTGGGACGCTCCACCGACGAGGACGGCACCACGATCCACGTAGTACTCCAGGGGGAGGCGCCCCGCGAGATCTACCGCCACCGCGAGTCCGCGGGCGTCGGCGACCTGTCGTACGACGGGACGCTGATCGCCGTCGAGCACACCGAGCACGGCGACGCCATGCACTCGGCGCTGCGGGTGCTCGCGCTGGACGGCGCGACGGTCGCCGACCTCGACGACACCCGGGGCGGCACGGAGGAACTCGGCCTGGAGGTCCTCGGGTTCGCGCCCGTCGCGGGGGACACCCGCCTGCTCATCGGCCACCAGCGGCGCGGTCGCTGGGAGCCGCTGGTGTGGGACGTGGTCTCCGGCGAGCAGACCGAGCTCTCCCTCGACCTGCCGGGCGACGTCAACGCGGAGTGGTTCCCCGACGGGGGGTCGCTGCTGATCGCCCACAGCCACGAGGCCCGCAGTGAACTCTTCCGCTACGACCTCGCGTCGGGCGGGCTGGAGCGCATCCCCACGCCCGCCGGTACCGTCTCGGGCGCCTCGGCGCGGCCCGACGGGAGCGCCGAGTACCTGTGGTCCTCCGCCGCCGAGCCGCCGACCGTGCGCTCCACCACCGGAGGGGTAGTACTGGACCCCCCGGGTATGAGGTCGCCGGGCTCGGTGCCCGTCGAGGACGTGTGGGTGGAGGGCCCCGGGGGCCGCATCCACGCGCTCGTCCAGAAGCCGGCCGGTGCGCAGGGCCCGCTCCCCACGGTCTTCGACATCCACGGCGGTCCCACCTGGCACGACAGCGACGCCTTCGCCGCCGCGCCCGCCGCCTGGGTCGACCACGGGTACGCGGTCGTCCGCGTCAACTACCGGGGCTCCACCGGGTACGGCCGCGCCTGGACCGACGCGCTCAAGCACCGCGTCGGCCTGATCGAGCTGGAGGACATCGCCGCGGTCCGCGAGTGGGCCGTCTCCTCCGGGCTCGCGGACCCCGACCGCCTCGTGCTGACGGGCGGCTCCTGGGGCGGCTACCTCACCCTCCTCGGCCTCGGCACCCAGCCCGACGCGTGGGCGCTGGGCATCGCCGCCGTACCCGTCGCGGACTACGTCACCGCCTACCACGACGAGATGGAGGCGCTGAAGGCGATGGACCGCACCCTCCTCGGGGGTACCCCGGAGGAGGTACCCGAGAGGTACGAGGCGTCCTCGCCGCTGACGTACGTCGACCAGGTGAAGGCGCCGGTCTACATCTCGGCCGGCGTCAACGACCCGCGCTGCCCGATCCGGCAGGTCGACAACTACGTGCGCCGGCTGGAGGCGAGGGAGGCCGTCCACGAGGTGTACCGGTACGACGCCGGGCACGGGTCGCTGGTCGTGGACGAGCGGATCAAGCAGGTGCGGCTGGAGCTGGAGTTCGCGGAGCGGCACCTGGGGAAGCAGGGGGTGTAGCTCTCAAGGGGTAGTACTCAAGAGCTGCTTCTCGAGTACTACCCCTCCGGTACCAGCCCTTCGGTACTGCGCCTTCGGTACTACGCCTCCAGCGCTAACCCTTCGGTACTACCCCTCGGCTCGCCCGTGCCTGCGCAGCAGGTCCGCCATGCCCTGTCGGGTCGCCGCCAGGATGACCCGGTCCGTCGGCCGCAGCACCCGGTCCGCCGGCAGGTCCCAGGCCAGCCCCGTACCGGTGTCCAGGGCGAGGACCCGCCAGTGCCCGGAGCGGAACGCCTCGCCCATCGTGCGGCCCGCCAACTGCGCGTGCCCGCCCGCCTCCAGCGCCGCGAACAGCAGCACCCGGCGCTCCACGGAGATCGCGCCCAGGATCTGGCGGCCCATCATCGCCCCGGCGAAGGAGGGGGCCGCCAGGTGGGAGACGCTGCGGCTGCGGGTGCGCGCGTAGGGGTGCGCGGCGCGCAGGGTGCGGTAGACGGCGGTCGCGAAGTCGTCGTCGTACAGCCGTAGTACCGCGTTGAGGTCCTGGCGCAGGGAGCGGGCGTAGAGGACGGCCTCCAGGTTGGTGGTGTCGGAACTGGTGACCGCCAGCAGGGCGTTGGCGCGCTGGATCTTCGCCGCCTCCAGGACCCCTTCCTGGGTGACGTCCCCGAGTACTACGGGTACCCGCAGCCGCCGGGCCACCGCGAGCCCTCGCGCCTCGGGCCCGGACTCCACGCACACCACCGGGATGTCCAGCTCGCGCAGCCGGATCAGCACCCGGGTGCCGATCTTGCCGAGGCCCAGCAGGACGACGTGCCCGCTCATCCCGCGCGGTGGCTTGCGCAGGGCGCCCGCGCTGCGGAACGTGCCCAACGCTTCGAGTACGGCGGCCAGGAGCACCGGCAGCAGCAGCAACCCCATGAGTCCGGACAGGAGTTGGAGGATCTGCCGGGCCAACGGGTCGCCCACAGCAGGGTCGTTGATGGCGAAGAGGTCCAGCAGGGTCAAGTACAGGGCGCCCAGCGGATGGATGCCGGTCGTCAGCCACAGCGCGACCGCCAGCGCGAGGACGCAGGTGACGACACCCGCCAGCGACCAGCGCAGCCGCCGGGAGAAGAGCGAGGCCATCGGGGCGATGAGCCCGGCGCCGCGCCCTGTGGAGAGGTTGCCTTCGGAGGCGTACGACACCTGCTCCAGGACCACGGTCCCGCGCCCCGGCGAGGCGGCCGTCGCCGTCCTCACCTCCTCGGCGTCCGGCAGGAGCCGGGGTCCCTGCTCGACGTTCCCCTCGGTCTCCGAGGAGAGCAGCGCGAGGGTGGCGAGGCCGGGCGCGGCGCTCTCGCCGTGGTGCTCGACCGCCCGCAGCATCAGGCCGTCGGTCTGAACGACCTTGGTGGTACCGGCGATCGCGGTCGCGGCGAGGGCCGGTGCCGCGGTGTCCGCGTCGGACAGGACCGTCGTCGTACCGGCGACGGTGTCCTCCTCGCCGGACGCCAACAGGGCGGCCTGGTCGAGGAGTTCCTCGATGTGCTGGCCCAACCTCCGGTTGTATAGGCGCAGTACGAGGCGCACGCGCGGGTTGAGGCGGCGGGCGGTGAGGGCGGCGCGGATGTTGGTCTCGTCATCGTCGTAGACCAGCGCGAGGGCCGCCGCGCGGGTCACGCCCGCCTCGGAGAGGACGGCCTCGGTGGGCTCGGCCGCCTCCAGCGTCCGTTCGTTCCCGGCGGGGGCGGGGTCCGGCGCGCCCGAACCGCCGGTGCCAGACGCCCTGTTGACGGCCGCGCTCACCACGCGGTCGAGCAGCGCCGCCGAGACCGCGCGGGCCCGGCCCACCACGGGAGGGCGTACCGTGCGCTGGGCGGGCGGGACGACGAGGGTCACCTGCTCGCTGTAGACGCCCCGGAGTTCGGCGGCCAGACGGTGTGCGAGACCGTCGTCGCCGCACACCACCATGTGCGCCTCGGAGTCGATCGGTCTGGCCTGATTCGGAACGGTCCCCACGACGGAGAAGACTGCCTCATCGAGACAGGTGGTTCCACCAACGATCCGGCGGGGACGGTCTGAACGGTCTGAACGGAGTGGACGATTCGGTCGTACTTGAGATGTAGGGGGCGTACGGGTCGTAGAGAGCGGAGGCTGTGAGTGCGATCCACGAGTGCTGAGGTGCCCCGGCCATGACCGCTGCCGTCACCCGCCAGGGGGCCGAGGAGGGTAGCTCCGAGGAGGTAGGCCGTAAGGAGGAGGCAGGCCGTAAGAGGGAGGAGCGGCCTCCCCGGCTCAACTCGCAGCTGGTCCTCGTCCTCGGCATGCTGCTGATGGTGCTGTTCCAGTCGCCCATCCGGCGCGCGCTGGGCTCCCCGGTCATGCAGAGCTGGACGACCGTGTTCGTCGCCGTCGTCGTCCAGGCGCTGCCCTTCCTGGTACTGGGGGTACTGCTCTCGGCGGCGATCGCCGTGTACGTCCCCCCGTCGTTCTTCGCGCGCGCCCTGCCCAAGCGGCCCGCGCTCGCGGTGCCGGTCGCCGGGGTGGCCGGGGTGGCGCTGCCGGGGTGCGAATGCGCGTCCGTTCCCGTGGCCGGGGCATTGGTGCGCAGAGGCGTGACTCCGGCCGCCGCGCTCGCCTTTCTGCTGTCCGCGCCGGCGATCAATCCCATTGTGCTGACGGCCACCGCGGTCGCCTTTCCGCGCAATCCGGAAATGGTCGTGGCGCGTTTCGCCGCCAGTCTGGTCGTCGCCTGTCTGATGGGGTGGCTGTGGTTGCGGCTGGGGCGGACGGACCTGCTGAAACCGCCCACGCACGCCGCCTATGAGGGGCGCACGAAAGGCGCCGCTTTCTGGGGTGCCGTACGGCACGACGTCATGCACGCCGGGGGATTCCTCGTGGTCGGCGCGATGGCCGCCGCGACCCTGAAAGCGGTGGCGCCGGAGAGCTGGCTGCGGACCGCCGCCGACAATCCGGTGATCGCCGTTCTGGCGCTGGCCGTTCTCGCCGTCGTGCTCTCCATCTGCTCGGAGGCGGACGCCTTTGTCGCCGCTTCCCTGACCCAGTTCTCCTTGACCGCCCGGCTGGCCTTTCTGGTGGTCGGGCCGATGATCGACCTGAAATTGTTCGCGATGCAGACGGGGACGTTCGGCCGGAGTTTCGCCCTGCGATTCGCCCCGGCGACCTTCGTCCTCGCCATCGTGGTGTCCGTGCTCACCGGGGCGGTGCTGCTGTGAATCGTCAGGCCCAGTCGGCCGTGCTCTTCCTCCTCGGCGCGGCCCTGCTGCACGCGGGGAGCACGGACCTGTATCTGCGGTACGTCAAGGCCGGGTTGCAGCCGTTGCTGCTGGCGGCGGGGGTGGTACTGGTCGTCGCGGCGGCGGCGACGTGGTGGTACGAACGGAAACAGGCGGTCGGCGAGGAAAGCCACGCGCACCCCGAACCGCGCGTTTCCTGGCTCCTCGTCCTTCCCCTTCTCGCGCTGATTCTCGTCGCCCCGCCGGCCCTCGGTTCCTACAGCGCCACCCGCACCGGAACAGCGCTGCAAGAACCCGTCGTCTACGGGAAGATCCCCGCCACCGGCCCGCTGAAGCTGGCGCTCGTCGATTACGCGGGCCGGGCGATCTACGACAACAAGACGATAAAGGGCCGGGATATCCAGATCGCCGGATTCCTGGCACTGGGCAAGGACGGCACCCCGTATCTCGTGCGGATGGCGCTGAGTTGCTGCGCCGCCGACGCCCAGCCGGTGAAAGTCGCGCTCACCGGGGACATTCCGCCGGTTCTCCAGCCGGACACCTGGCTCATGATCACCGGCACCTATTCGCCGAAGCGCATGGCGGACCCGGTGAACGGCGGCCCCATTCCCTTCATCCAGGTGACCCGGGCGGCTCCGGTCGCCGAACCGAAGGACCCCTACGACGAGACGTGGAACGGCTGAACCACCCGAAATCTCCTGGAATTATCAGGAACTTCCTGGAATCGCCCCCGGGGAATTCAGAACGCCATGTCGTCCGGCCCGCCGTTCCGCCGCCGCAGGAACAACGCGGCCCCCGTCACCGCGGACGCCCCCAGGAGGACCGCCCCGATGAGGAAGGTGTTCCGGGGAATGCCGAACCAGCCCAGGTTGGACGCTCCCTTGGGGGTGGCGCCGCCGGGGTCCTGGGAGGCGGTGGCTCCCTGGTCGTACGGGTCCGGTACCCGAGTACTACGGGCCGGGTCGTGCGAGGCCGGGGGGTGCGAGCCGGTCACGGGGGAGCCTGCGTCGTGCGAGCCGGGGGTACTGGTGGCCGGGGAGCCGGTGTGGTGGCTCCCGGGATCGTGCGGGTGCGGGTGCCCGGGCGGGATCAGTGAGAACGCGGGGAGTTCACCGGGGACCTGGCTCCCGGAGGGATGCGTGGAGGGGATACCTGGGAGGTACCCCCCGGGTACCTCGCCGGGGAGGAACCCGGGGACCACGGCGGGGAGGTCGTCGTACCCCGTGGCGGGTACCTCTCCAGGGGTGATCCCGGCGGCGTACGCGGCCGAGTCCTCCGACACGGACGTACCGGACGAGGGCACCTCGTCCTCGGCGGCGGCCGGCTCCGGCCCGACCTGCGCGCCGAGCGGCATCGGCACCGGGGTCACGACGTCCCCCGCGCTCTGCTCGTACGGCACCCCGAACCGCAGCGAACTGTGCGCCCGCAGCACCGGCGCGCCGATCAGCCGCCCCTTGCGGTCCAGGGTGCTGGTGCGGTCGCTGCCCTCGGCGAACCCCTCGCTGACCTGTTCGCCGGGGTCGAGGCGCAGCCGGACGGTGCAGTGCGCGGTCCGCCCCGGCGCCACCCGGCGCAGTACCGACGCGCCCTCCGCGCAACTCACCCCCTGGGGGGCCAGGTTGCGGTCGGTGATGCGGACGCCGTGGACGGGCAGGTTGCCGGTATTGACGAGGGAGTACTTGAGAGTGACGCGCGCTAGGCCGTCGGGTCCGGCGGGCGCGGCGACCGTGGCGCGCTGGCTGAGCGCCAGGGTGCCGCCGACCCCGGCGTATCCGGACCGGGCCGTGGCCCTGACCGGCGCGTTCAGGGACGGGATCCGGCCGGAGGCGGTGGCCTGCGCGATCCGCCGGCCCTTCTGCGCGCCGCCCTGAGCCGTGCAGGTCGTGGAGGTCAGGCCGGGCAGGAGCCGGACCGAGCCCGCGCCGCCCGCGCAGACGATGCGGGCGCCCTTCATACCTGGGTCGTAGACGTGTACGTCGTGCAGGTCGGCGCCGCCCTTGTTGGTGAGGCGGTACTCCTTGAGCACGGGGTGGCCGGTCCGGATGCCCGGGTCGACGGCGCCGGTGCCGGGCCGTTTGTTGACGATCACCCGGAGGACCAGCCCCTTCGTGCCGGTCCCGTCCGCAGGGGCCGCGGCCGGTGCCGCGTGAGTGGGCCAGCAGACGGAGAGGGCCGTGCACGCCAGGACCAGCGGCAGGACCGCCCGCCGGACCAGGGCGCTGGCGGCCCGGGGAGGCGGGGCGCCGGTGTGCTCGTCGCACAGGGGAAATCGGATGATCATGAACGTATTGATCATTATGGTTGCGGGCGCGGGAGGGGCGGCACGCGCAGCGGACGTCATATGGGCGCATGGATTCACCCCGTTCTTTTGGCGGGCGCCCGGAGGAGGGGCCGAGGGCCAATCGGTGGTCCCGCAAGGGGAGATGAGCGCGCTCCCGAAGGACGGCCGAGAGGCCGCCGCGTGGCTCCGGAGGCGTACGGCGCGGACGTACGGCCCGTGCGGGCACCCCGCTCGGAGGCCGCCGTTTCGTCTGATCGGATGCTGATCATCCGTGGTTCTCGGGACACGCCGCAGACGTACGGGTGGCTCCGAGGTATGAGCCGGTTACATGCGAGCCGACCCACCCGCCCCCACCCCCGCTGGAGCACAGGTTGGCG
>NZ_LIRL01000482.1 GCF_001419795.1 Streptomyces niveiscabiei | reverse complement strand
CCGCCAGCGGGTCCACCCGCCCGCTCACATGCACCCTCCCGACCTCTCCGTCCCGCGCCCGCTCCCGCAGCTCGAACCGGCCCCCGTCCGAAGCGAACACCACGGCGGACGGCAGCAGCACCGGCGCCCGGAACTCCGCCCGTACCCGCACCGCCGGAGGCGTCCCGAGGGCGGCGAGGCAGCGCGCGGCGGTCCACATGCCGTGGGCGATGGCGCGGGGGAAGCCGAAGAGGCGGGCGGTGAGGGCGTAGAGGTGGATGGGGTTGCGGTCCCCGGAGGCCGCCGCGTACCGCCGCCCCACGTCTGCGGCCAGCCGCCACTCGTCGAGCACGGGCAGCGGGCACCCCTCCCCCGGGGGAGCGTCAACTCCCTTGCCCGGCCCGCCCGTCGACCGGTGCCGCGCCAGATACGTGCTCCGCGACTCCCACACGAGCTCCCCGTCCCGCCGCAACTCGGTGACGACCGTCGCCTCGGTCCCCCGGCGGTGCGGCGCCAACCCCTCGACGTGGACGCCGAGTTCGTACATCCCGGTCGCCGCGAGCGTCCCGTACCGGCTGATCTCGATGGACGTGTGCACGAGCCCGAGCAGCGGCAGCGGAAAACTCCGCGCGCTCATCAGCCGCATGGCCAGCGGAAATCCGAGGACGTGCGGATAGGTCACCGGCAACGAGTCGTCCCCGGTGGCGAATCCGCAGACGCGTTCGTACGCCGACAGCCGCACGAGGTCGATCCGCAGCCCGGCGACGACGGCCCGCTCCCGCGCGAACTCGGCGTCGGCACGCGGCCGTTTGAAGGGGGAGAGAAGCACACCCCGGACGAAGGACGGGACCAGCGACGGAACGGCGGCGAGCGTCGGCATCAGGCCCCCAGCAGACTCTGGCCGCACACCCGCACGACCTGCCCGTTCACGGCCCCGGACGCGGGATGCGCGAGCCACGCCGTCGTCTCGGCGACGTCCGCCGGAATCCCGCCCTGCGCAAGGGAGTTCATCCGCCGCCCGGCCTCCCGGATGAACAGCGGCACGGCGGCGGTCATCTTCGTCTCGATGAACCCGGGCGCGACGGCGTTCACGGTCACCCCGTGTCCGGCGAGCGCGTGCGGCGCGAGCGCCCGGACGAGACCGGCGATCCCGGCCTTGGAGGCCCCGTAGTTGGTCTGCCCGGCGTTCCCCGCGAGCCCGGCGATGGACGCGGTGGCGACGATCCGCCCGCCCGGCCGCAGGGTCCCCTTCCCGAGCAGGACGTCGGTGGTGCGCAGCACGCTCGCGAGGTTGACGTCGAGCACCGAACTCCACCGCTCGGCGGGCATGTTGACCAACCGCCGGTCGCGGGTGATCCCGGCGTTGTGGATCAACACGTCGAGCCCGTCCGGGAGTTCGGCGGCGATCCGCTCCCCGGCGTCGGCGGCGGTGATGTCCAGCGCGAGCGCCCGCCCGCCGAGCCGCCCGGCAAGCCGCCGCGCCTCCTCCTCGGCCTGCGGCACGTCGAGGACGACGACCTCGGCGCCGTCCCTGGCGAGCGTCTCGGCGACGGCCGCGCCGATGCCCCGCGCACCCCCGGTGACCAGCGCGGTCCGCCCCGCGAGGGGCCGCTCCCAGTCCCCGGTGAACGCCTCGCCGCCGCCCACCTCGATCACTTGCCCGCTGACGTACGCGGACTTGGGCGAGAGCAGGAACCGCAGCGTCGACTCGGCGGCCCCGGCGTCGGTGACCCGCACGAGGTTCACGGTCCGCCCGCGTCCGATCTCCTTGCCCAGCGACCGGGTGAACCCTTCCAACGCCTGCTGTACAGCGGCCTGTTGGTGATCGGCGGCGTCAAGTGGCGCCCCCAGCACGACGATCCGCCCGCTCGCGGCGACGGACCGGACGACGGGGTGCAGGGCGGCGTGGACCTCGGCGAGCGTCTCGACGTCCCGCACCCCCGTCGCGTCCAGGACGACCGCCGCCGGATCGCCGGAGCCGGCGCCAAGTCCCGTACGGGCGAGGACGGGTGAGAGGGCGAGCGCCGACGTACCGGCCGTAAGGTGAACCAAGGTGCCGGTGAGGGACGGGCGTTCGGGTGACCAGCGGGCGAGCGCGGCGGGCTGCGGCAGGCCGAGCCGGCGGGTGAGGAAACGGCCGGGTGCGGTGGCGGTGAAGCTCAGATAGCGGTCGGCCATGTACGTCTCCCAAGGTCTCGCACGGGCCCGGCGGAATTACTTACTCCGGAGTAAGGTTACCTGGGGTAAGTCTAGGTCAAGGCTGAGGAGCAGGTCGAGATGAGTCCCCTGGAGCTGGTGCGCGACGGCGAGTCGAAGCCCCCGGTCGAGCCCCCGCGCGCCCGCCGGGTCGCGGTGCTCGGCGGCGCCCGCACCCCCTTCGCACGCTCCGACGGCCCCTACGCGACCGCCTCCAACCAGGAGATGCTGACGGCCGCCGTGAACGGCCTCGCCCTGCGCCACGGCCTCGATGTCCCGGGCGTGGTGGGCGAGTTCGTCGCGGGGGCGGTCCTCAAGCACAGCCGCGACTTCAACCTCGCCCGCGAGACGCTCCTCGGCTCGAAGCTCGACGCGCGGACCCCGGCGTACGACATCCAGCAGGCGTGCGGCACCGGCCTCCAGGCGATCATCGCCGCCGCCAACAAGATCGCCCTCGGCCAGACCGACTCGGCCGTCGCGGGCGGCGCCGACACCGCGAGCGATGCCCCGCTCGGCGTCAACGATCGTCTGCGCCGCATCCTCCTGGAGGCCCGTCGGGCGAAGTCCACCGGCGCCCGCCTCAAGGCCCTGGCGAAGATCCGCCCCGGCCACCTGGTCCCCGACATCCCGCGCAACTCCGAGCCCCGCACGGGACTTTCGATGGGCGAGCACGCGGCGGTCACCGCCCGCGCCTGGGGCATCTCCCGTGCGGAACAGGACGAGTTGGCCGCCACGAGCCACCGACGCCTCGCGGAGGCCTACGAGAGCGGCTTCCTCGACGACCTCGTCGTCCCCTTCCGGGGCCTCAAGCGCGACCAGAACCTGCGCCCCGACTCGACGGTGGAGAAACTCGCCAGGCTGAAGCCGGTGTTCGGGACCGACGGCCCCAACCCGACGATGACGGCGGGCAATTCGACGCCGCTCACCGACGGTGCCGCCGTCGTGCTGCTCGCCTCCGAAGAGTGGGCCCAGACACGGGGGTTGGAGCCGCTGGCGTACCTCACCGCGTACGAGACGGCGGCGGTGGACTTCGTGCGCGGTGACGTCGCTGGCGGAGAAGACGGCCTGCTGATGGCGCCCGCGTACGCCGTACCGCGCATGCTGGAGCGAACGGGCCTGGGAATGGAGGACTTCGACTTCGTCGAGATCCACGAGGCGTTCGCCTCACAGGTGTTGGCGACGCTGGCCGCCTGGGAGAAGCAGGGGCTCGCGCCGGTCGACCGCGAGCGGCTCAACGTCACCGGCTCGTCCCTGGCGACCGGTCACCCCTTCGCGGCGACGGGCGCCCGGATCGTCGCGACGCTGGCCAAGCTGCTGGCCGAACGGGACACCCCCGGGCGGGGGTTGATCTCCATCTGCGCCGCCGGAGGACAGGGGGTGACCGCGATCCTGGAGCGAACGTGACACTTCCTCATATAACCTCGATACTGCACAGCCCCACCCCCGGACCACCTCTCGACCCTCACAGGCCCCCCACGTCAGCACCGTACGATCACCTTGCCTAACCGCTGGTAACCGTTGGTAACTGCTTTCCCCGAGGCTCCGAGGCTGAACGCCCCGGTGCACGAGGCCCGTATGTCCTGCAGCAAGCGTTTTTCCGCTGCGTGCCCAGGGAGCCGCCTGTGTCCACCTCGTACCCCTCGTCGGCCGACTACGCCGACGGCGCTCCCCCCGCCCTCGTCGAGCCCGAGGTCCGGCGGCTCGACGGAGTCGTCCGCGAGGCGGCCGTACCGGCGCTCGCGCCACCCGTCACCCACGGCTCCCTCGCGGAACTCCCGTACGACAACGCGGCGGTGGCGCCCGGCCAGATCGTCCTCAGCCGCCGCGACGCCGAGGGGAACTGGAGCGACGTGACGGCGGCGCAGTTCGCCGCGCAGGTCCACGCCGTCGCCAAAGGGCTGATCGCCGAGGGGCTGGTGCCGGGGGACCGGGTCGCGATCATGGCCCGTACGACGTACGAGTGGACACTCCTCGACTTCGCGGCGTGGGCCGCCGGGCTCGTCACCGTACCCGTCTACCCCACCTCGTCGGTCTTCCAGGTCCGGTGGATACTCCAGGACTCCGGCGCCGTAGCTCTCGTGACCGAGACCATCGGGCAGGCCTCGGCCATCGGGCCCGAGCTGGACCGGCTGCCCGACCTGCGGCACATCTGGGTGATGGAGAAAGGGCACGTGGAGCGGCTCGCGGAGGCCGGGGCGCACGTCCCCGACGCCGAGGTGGAGATCCGCAGGGGGATGCTGATCCCCGACACCCTGTGCACCCTCATCTACACCTCAGGTACTACGGGACGACCCAAGGGCTGCGCCATCACCCACGGCAATTTCTTCGCCGAGGTGGACAACGCGATCGAGCTCCTCCACCCGGTCTTCAAGGCGCAGGGCATCGAGGTCTCCGTCCTGCTCTTCCTGCCCATGTCGCACGTCTTCGGCCGGATGGTCGCCATCGCCGCCGTCCGCGCCCGGGTCCGCCTCGGGCACGCGCCGAGCATCAAGTCCGAGCAACTCCTCCCGGATCTCGCCGCGTTCAAACCGACCTGCCTGCTCGCGATCCCCTACATGCTGGAGAAGGTCTTCAACGTGGCGCGGGCCCGCGCCGAGGCGGGCGGCCGGGTCACCTCCTTCGACCGGGCCGTGTCCGTCGCCCGCCGCTACGGCGAGGCCGTCGAGGCGCAGAAGACCGGCACCGGCTCGGGCCCCGGCGCGGCCCTGCGCACCGCCCGCACCTTCTACGACCCGCTCGTCTACCGCCGTATCCGCAACGCCATGGGCGGCAGGGTCCGGCACGCCATCTGCGGCGGCTCCCCGCTCGGCCGCCGCCTCTCCTCCTTCTACCTCGGCGCCGGGATCGAGATCTACGAGGGGTACGGCCTCACCGAGACGACCGGCGCGACGACGGTGACGCCGCCCCTCAAACCCCGGCTGGGCACGGTCGGTTGGCCCATGCCGGGCACCCGCATCCGGATCGCGGCGGACGGCGAGATCCTCATCGCCGGGGACCACGTCCTGCGCGGCTACTGGGACCCGTCCGCCGGAGGCGTCGTCCCCGCCGCGCCCGACGGGTGGCTGGCGACCGGCGACATAGGGGAGCTGGACGACGAGGGCTACCTCACGATCACCGGCCGCAAGAAGGAAATGATCATCACGGCGGGCGGAAAGAGCGTCGCCCCGGCGCCACTTGAGGACTGGCTCCGCTCCCACCCCCTGATCTCCCAGTGCATGGTCCTCGGCGACGGCCGCCCCTACGTCTCCGCCCTCATCACCCTCGACCCCGAGGGCGTCACCCACTGGCGCCGCATGAACGGCAAACACCCCGTCCCCGTCGAACTCCTCCTCGGCGACGAGGAGTTGGAATCCCTCCTGCAACGCGCCGTCGACGAGGCCAACAAACTCGTCTCCCGCCCCGAATCCATCAGGAAGTTCGCCGTCCTGCCCACCGACTTCACCGAGACGGCAGGCCACTTGACGCCCTCGATGAAACTCAGGAGAGCGACGATCCTGCGGGACTTCGCGGACGTCGTCGAGGGCCTGTACGAGCCGCGGTAAAGGCTCGCCGGAAGCGGCCGGGTCGGCGACGATGAGGCCGTGAACCGCATCGAGTTCTTCCCCTACCGCCTCGACGGCGAACCCGGCCCCCTGCGCGGCATCCGCGTCGACGGCCGCGACCTGCGCGAACAAGTCGCCGACGCCACCCGCGCGTTGTGGCGCAGAGAACTCGCGGAGGACTGGGCGGACGAGACCGAGGACGAGGCCGAACGCTTCCTCCTCGAACAGCACGCGGGGCTGCACGTCGAGGTGTTCACCACGGACCACTTCCGTACGCCGGCCCCGGACGCGTTCCTCCTCGGCTGCCCCTGCGGGATCTGGGCCTGCTGGCCGCTGACGGCGCGCATCGCCGTGACGGACACGACGGTCACCTGGTCGGACTTCCGCCAACCGAACCGCGAACACTGGGGCGAACTCCCCCTCGGCCCCTTCCAGTTCGACCGGGCCGCGTACGACTCCGCACTGACCCCGTGACCCTACGCGGCGAACCCCCCGTTGCTCTGGAGGAGTTGGCCGTTGACCCACTGCCCCTCGGGCGAGCACAGGAAGCCGACGAGGTGGGCGGTGTCCCGCGGAGTGCCCATACGGCCCAGGGGAGTTCGCGCGAGCACCGAGGCGCGGATGTCGTCGTTCATCCAACCCGTGTCCACGGGGCCCGGGTTGACGACGTTCGCGGTGATCCCGAGGTGGGCCAGCTCGTGCGCGGCGGCCTGGGTGATGCGGTCCAGGGCGCCCTTGCTCGCGCCGTACGGCAGGTTGTGCACGGTGTGGTCGCTGGTCAGGGCGACGATACGGCCCGTGCCGTGCGGGGCGTCGAAGCGGCGTCCGAACTCGCGGATCAGCAGCCAGCTCGCCCGCGCGTTGACCGCGAAGTGCAGGTCGAAGCTCTCCACGCTGGTGTCGAGGATGCCCGAGTCGACGCTCTCGCAGTGGCACATCACCAGCGCGGTGACCTTGCCGAGCCGCTCCTCGACCTCGTCGAAGATCCTTGCCGGTGACTCCAGTCGGGCCAGGTCCGCCTCGACCGCGTGCACGGCGGCACCCCGCGCCGCGAGCCCGGCCGCGATCACCTCCGCCGCGCCCGGCTCCCGCCCCCAGGCCATGCGGTCGTCGTACGGCGTCCAGTGCGTGAACGCGATGTCCCAGCCGGAGGCGGCGAGTTGGTCTGCTGTCGCCGCCCCGATGCCGACCGTCCGGCCGACTCCGGTGAGCAGGGCGAGCGGGCGGGAAGGCGTTGTCGTCATGGACGGGGATGGTCCGGCAGGCCCGGCGCCGCCGCAAACGCTTTTCCGTCCGTCAGCACCTCCGCCAACTCCTCCGCGAACGCGGTGAGCCGCTCCAGCTCCGGCCCGCCCCGCGCCACCCGGAAGCCGTGCCGCCTCGCCCAGAACGCGGCCTGTACGGCGTGGAGTTGGGCCCACCGCCGCAGCCGCTCCCGGTCGACGCCGGCCGCCTCGCCGAAGACGTCCAGGAGCCGCAGCGCCGCCGCCCGCAGATCCGGCGCCACCAGCAGTGAGAACGCCCGCGTCTTGAGGAAGTTCGCCCCGTCGTAACCCTGGTCGCCCGCATACCCCTTGGGGTCCACCGCGAGCCACGGCTCCCGCTCGGCGGGCAGGACGTTCCGGGCGTGCAGGTCGCCGTGTACGAGGGTGTCGGGCTGATCCCGGCCGAGGTCCCGCACGGTGGCGTGCGCGGAGTCGAGGACGCGGCCGGGGATGCCGTGCGCCAACTCCCGCACGTCGACGTGGAGTTGCTCGGCCCACTCGTCGGCGCGAGCGCTGAGCCGGGGCAGATGCGCGGGCGCGGGCACCGCGAGCCGCCTGCTGAGCTGCCCCGCGACCGACGCGATGACATCCTCGTCGGTCTCGCTCTCACCCAGCGTCGACGACCCGACCCGCTCCAGCAGCATCGCGAACCGCGCGTCGTCCCGCTCGTACAGCAGAACGGCACCCTGCCCGGCCCAGGCGGCGAACGCGTCGGGCTCATGGACGTTGCCGGGGTGCGGGAAGGAGACCTTCAGCACGGCAGGCCCCTGGCTCCCCCGTACTACGGGTACGACGACCCCGACCCCGCCGAACATCAACTCACCGTCGACCACACACCCCCAGCGGCCGAGCAACTCGGCGACAATGCCGGGGAGTTCGCGGATCCAGCGCTCGCCGGGCACGCCCTCACGGGCGATGGTCGTCCGGGCGAGGACTTCGGGTACCTCGATCATCCGGGCACTCTAGTCCGGCGCTGAGCGCGGGAGACGTACGGCCTGTTCGAGGCCGCGCGTTCGCACTTCGCGGGAGCCGTACCGGCTGTTCACGTCCCCGAGTCCGGCCTTTGCGGGAGGCGCACCGCCTGGTCGCCGCCGCGAGTCCGCGCTCCGCGCGGGAGAGGCCCCGGTTGTTCGCCGCCCCCGGGCCGCCCCTGCCGCAATTCCACCTGTTCGTCGCCCCCGGGCCGCCCTCGCCGCAATTCCACGACCAGTTCCGCGAACGCCCGCGCGGGCGGGCTCAGTGCGTCCCAGCGCCGCATCGCCCAACCGACCGGCAGTGGACGCAGATCGGGCAGTGGCACGAGCCGCAGCGCCCCCGCCCCGGTCGCCGCGAGCCCCGGCAGTGCCGGGACCACGGCCCGGCCCACCCCCACCTCGGCGAGCAGCAGCGCCGTGTCCCAGTCGGCGACGCTCGTGTCGTACGCGAACCGGACTCCCGACTCCGCGCAGGCGGCGTCGAGATGGGCGGCCGAGGTGGAGTTCGGGGGCAGGCGGATCAGCCGTACGCCGTCCAACTCGCCTGCGCTCAGGGCCTTTCGCCCAGCGAACTCGTCGTCCTCGCGCACCGCGAGCATCCACGGCAGCTCCACCACCCGGCGCTGCTCGATGCCGCGTACCGGTGGCCCCAGGGTGATCCACGCGAGGTCGAGCGTGCCGTCGGCGAGCGCGTCGAAGCTGCCCCGGCCCGAACTCACCGTGCGGAATTCGAGGTTGACGTTCGGATGCCGCTCGCGGAAGGCGACGACCGCGTCCGACATGAAGTGCCGCACGGTGGTGGCGCCGGTGGCGAGCCGCACGTAGCCCCGGCCGCCGTCGACGAGATCCCTCAACTCCCGTGCGGCCAGGTCGAGTCCGGCGATCCCGTCGCGGGCGGCCCGTTCCAGGATCCGCCCGGCCTGGGTCACCGCGACTCCCCGGGGCCGCCGTTCCAGCAGCCCCACCCCGAACTCCCGCTCCAGCCGCTTCACATGCTGGCTGACCGCCGACTGCGTACACCCCAGCTCCCTGGCGACCGCACTCAGACTCCCGGCCCGGCACACGGCGACGAACACCCGCAGATCTTCCAGCGTCATACCCCCAAGCAAACACTAGGGTCCAGCAACAAATCCCAAGGATTGACTCCCCCTTCCCGCCCGTACGACGATTTCCCCGGGCCCACGGCGGCAACCCGCTCCCCACCCGGGAAGGGAGCGGGTGCCGACCAATTCCCCCGGCGAGAAGGGGGAGAACGCAGGAAGGGACAGCAACTGGCCTTAACTCTGTGGGAGTTGGGCGCAGCCACGGCTCCTCGCCCCGGCGGCTACCCCACCCGCTGCGCGATCAGGAACGCGTGCGGTGTCTTCTCCTCCTCGATCGGCTCCCGGACCGTGCGGGACAGCATCGTGAACCCGGTCTCCTTCAGCAGCCCCTCCATGAACTCCGGGCGGCGGCGCAGGAAGTCGATGGCGACCGGATGGCCCCAGGGCTGGTCGTAGTGGCGGGGTTCGTCGCCCACCTGGAAGGCGAGCAGGAGGTGGCCGCCGGGGGCGAGGGCGCGGTGGAAGCCCTGGAAGAGGCGGGGGAGTTCGGGCGACGGCGTGTGGATGGACGAGTACCAGCACATGACGCCGTCGAGCGAGCCGTCCGGGAAGGGGAGGTCGAACATCGAGCCCTGTTCGAAGCGGATCCCGGGGTTCTCGCGGCGGGCCACCGCGAGCATCGACTCCGACAGGTCGAGCCCGGAGATGTCGAGGCCGAGCCCGGCGAGGCGCCCCGTGGACCGGCCGGCGCCGACGAGTTCGGCGTACACCCCCAGTACGGCCCGCTCCAACGGCCTGTTGGCCAGCTCGTCCTGGAACCGCTCGGAGTAGTCCTCGGCGATGGCGTCGTAGAAGGTACGGGTGGTGGTGAGGAAGTCGGTCATGGCGGGTGACCCTAACCGGCACCACTGACAACACCCCCGGGTACGAGGCCCCCGGCGCCAGTCCCTGTCGCTTATACACCTCT
>NZ_LIRL01000481.1 GCF_001419795.1 Streptomyces niveiscabiei | reverse complement strand
CGTTATCTCAAGCCCGTACCAGCCTGTCCTTGACGTGTGTGAGGTTCGCTGAAGGTCCCCCAACTCCCTTGGTGGATGCGGTTATCTGCCGCCGTCCAACACGGAGAAGTGGGAGGCGCGATGCGCGTACACAGGGTGCTGTCACCCGGGTCGACGACGGAGTCGTGGACGCTGCTGGGGAATGATCTGAGGCCGGTCGATCCGGTGGAGTCGTTCCTGGCCTACCTGACGGCGATCGAGCGGTCACCGAACACCATCAAGGCGTACGCCCACGACCTGAAGGACTGGTGGACCTACCTCCAGGGTCGTGGCCTGGACTGGCAGATGGTGGACCTGGAGGCGGTCGCCGCCTTCGTGGCCTGGCTACGCTTACCGCCGCCGGCCCGGAACGGGACGGTGGCGGTGCTGCCGACGGTCGAGCACCACTGCACGGCCTCCAGCGTGAACCGCAAGCTCGCCGCAGTCAGCACGTTCTACGAGTTCCACGCCCGCAGCGGCGTCGAGGTCGCGGGCCTGCTGGTGACGATGCGCCCGGCCGGAGGGCACCGGTCTGCGGCCACGTCCTATAAGCCGTTCCTGCAGCACATCGCCTCCGGCAGGCCCGAGCGGACGAGGACCATCAAGCTCAAGGCCGGTCGCAAGCGTCCCCGCGTTCTGACCGCCGCCCAGGCTCAGAAGATCCTGGACGGCTGTGAACACCTGCGGGACCGGCTCCTGTTCGCCCTGCTGCTGGACACCGGGGTCCGCATCGGCGAGGCCCTCGGCCTGCGGCACGACGACATCGCGATCGCCGAGAAGCAGGTGACGGTGGTGCCGAGGCAGAACGACAACCGGGCCCGCGCCAAGGCCGGCCGCACCCGGTCCATCCCGGCCAGCGCCGAGTTGATGCGGTTGTACTCCGACTATCTGCACCGCGAGTACGGCGCCCTGGATTCCGATTACGTCTTCGTGAACCTCTTCGCCGAACCGCATGGCCGTCCCTGGGCCTATCCGGCTGTCTATGACCTGGTCAGACGGCTGCGGAAGACCACCGGCATCGTTTTCGAGCCCCATCAGTACCGTCACACCTACGCGACCTGGCTGCTGCGCCGCGGGGCGGGCATGGAGAACGTCAAGGAACTCCTCGGGCATGCCTCGATCAGCACCACGATCGATACGTATGGTCACCTCACCGTCGAGGACGCCCGCCGCACCCTGGAGAACGCGGGCTGGTTCACCGGCCGGGAGGTCCAGCTGTGACTTTCACCGCCGCAGGCATTGGCCCTGGTCATTCCGGGCTGCTGGGAAAGCTCCTGGCCGCGGTCCGGGCAGAGTTCCGCACCGAGATCTACCGCCCGGCCCCGGGCGACCCCGTCTTCGTCGCCCCGGCCTGCGCCGTTGCCGACTGTGACCGCGTTGTCAGCATGCGCGGGCTCTGCAACGGGCACGTGATCCGCTGGCGGCACCGCGGCCGCCCGGCGATGGAGGAGGTCCTCGCCAATCCCGGCCGGCCCGTTCGCGGGCGGCAGGCCCTGTCGGTCTGCAAGATCGCCGGTTGCCGCTACGGGAACTTCGGCAAGGGCTACTGCGCCAAGCACTACGAGCGGTGGCGCCGAGCCGGACGGCCCGGCCTGGATCTGTGGGATGCGCCGAATCTGGTGGAGCACGGTGACGCCCCGGCCGAGTGCCGCCTGTCTTTCTGCACCCTGTGGGCGGAGGGCCCGCAGATGCTGTTCTGCCGCAGTCACCACGAGCGGTGGGCGAACGTCGGGCGTCCGGATCCCGAACGGTTCGCCATGGACGCCGAGTTGACCGGCACCGCCCACATCGATCTGCGAGACCTGCCCCGTCAGCTGACGCTGGAGTTTCAGTACGGGCTGCAGTGCCGGTCCGACGCCCACCGCCGCACGACCCCACCTCGCATCGTGGCGCAAGCCGTCCGGCTCGCCCGAGCCGTCGGTGTGTCCTCCCTGCTCGACGTCACCGAAGGGCAATGGCGGCAGTCCGCGGCCTCGGGCCGGGTCCGTGAACCGGTGATGTTCCTGATCGAGGTCCGGGACTCCGTCGAGGTCCTGCGCGACGGCGCGGGCTGGGAGAGCGAGTATCCGCGAGATGTGTGGCGGCTGGAGCGGCTGCCGGGCATCACCACTCCGGCCACCGCCACCGTCCCCAGGCCGCGCGTCCGCCTGTACTTCGAACGCATCCGTCAGCCGTGGCTGCGTGACCTGGTTAAAAGGTGGCTTCGGCTTCGGTTGACCAGCGGGCTGAGCATCACCGCGGCACACACCGGACTGGACGCTCTGGTCTGCTTCGGCGGCTTCCTGGCGCACGTCGGCGTCGACCGTCTCGCTGGCATCGACCGTCCGCTGTTGGAGCGTCACCTCGCCCACGTCGCCTCCCAACCGGGCGGACACGGGCTGAAGAAGGGCCGGATCAGCAGCCTGAACCTGTTCTTCCAGGCCATCCGACAAAACCGCTGGGACGATTCCCTGCCGGGCACCGCCGCGTTCTATCCCGGCGACATCCCGCCGGCCCCGGCCGCCACGGTCTCGCGCCGACTGGCCGAGCATGTCATGGCCCAGGTCGAGTCCGAGGAGAACCTGGACCGCTGGGACAACCCGTCCGGCCGCTTGATCACGCTCATCCTTGTCTGCGGCGGTCTGCGGATCTCCAGCGTGATCTGCCTGGACTTCGACTGTCTCCTCCACGACGGCCAAGGCGCCCCCTACCTGCGGTATTTCAACACCAAGATGAAACGCGAGGCGGCCGTCCCGATCGACGAGGAACTCGAGCAGGAGATCCGCGACCACCAGCAGCGCGTTCTCGAACGCTGGCCGCAGGGCACCGGCGTCCTGTTTCCCCGGCCGAACGCAAACGCCTCGGGAAGACTGCGGATCTCCGACAGCAGCTACCGGCAGATGCTCCGCCGATGGCTTGCCACCTGCGACATCCGCGACGAGCACGGCCAGCCCGTCCATTTGACGCCCCATCAGTGGAGGCACACCTTCGCCTGCCGACTGATCAACCGTGACGTCCCGCAGGAAGTCGTACGCGTTCTCCTCGACCACGAATCATCCCGGATGACCGCCCATTACGCGCGGATCACCGACCAGACCGTCCGACGCCGCTGGGAGGCGGCAATGAAGGTCAACATCAAGGGCGAGCACGTCGCGCTCGACGCCGACGGACCGCTCGGCCAGGCCCAGTGGGCCAAGACCCGCTACGGCATCGCCACCCAGACTCTCCCCAACGGCTACTGCGGGTTGCCCGTCCAGAAGACCTGTCCGCATGCGAATGCCTGCCTCACCTGCCCAGTCTTCCTGACAGGGCCCGAGTTCCTGCCCGAACTCAGGGAACAGCGCACCCGCACACTGACGTTGATCGACAACGCCACCAGCTGCGGTCATGCCCGCGTCGCCGAGATGAACCAGCAGGTCGTCGACAACCTCGACCGCATGATCAGCGAGCTGGACGACGGCCAGGACGAGGAGGCCGCGAATGCCGGCTGACAACTCCCACCTCATCATTGCCGCGGCCCGTCGCCGGTCCACAGCAACCCGCCGACGCGCGATCGCCGCCCTGCGGCGGATGGATGCCACCGGCACCGCGATCACCTTCGAGACCGTCGCCCGCGAAGCGGGCGTCTCCCGGTCCTGGCTCTACAACCAGCCGGACCTCAGAGCCGAGATCGCGCGGCTTCGCGCGCGCCACCGCTCGGTCCCCGCCGCACGGCAGGTTCCCGACCGGCAACGGGCCTCCGACGCTTCCCTTCACCGGCGCCTGGAGGCTGCCACCGAGCGCAACCGACAACTGGAGTCCGAGAACCGGGAGTTGCGCGAGGCCCTCGCGCTTGCGCTCGGAGAACGACGCACCGCCGACCTGCCAGGCCGCCGCGGCGACACGCCGAGCAAGAAATCTTCCGCCGTCATCGGTCCCTGCTGACGCGACCGTCGAGGACACCGTCCTCCACACAACACGCCAGGTCAGGCACCTGCCAGATCGGCGAGCTCAAGATAAGGGCCGCAAGCGGCACCTGCTCGCCGACACGCTCGGACTCCTGCTGGACGTGGCTGTCACGCCAGCGTCGACGATCGACCGGGATGCCGCGCGCGTCCTGCTG
>NZ_LIRL01000480.1 GCF_001419795.1 Streptomyces niveiscabiei | reverse complement strand
CACCCCAGCGGCGACGCGACGACATGCCGCAGCGCCAGCACCCCCGCCCCGGCGCCGGGGTCGCCAGTGCCGTGTCCGTGTCGGTGCTGGCGAGCATCTGGAAGGGGGCCGGCCTCTACACCTGGGCCGGCATCGCCGGTGTCGCCGTCGTCGTACCCGTACTCGGCGCCGGGGCGGGGGTGCTGGCGCTGCGGCATGTCGTCGCGTCGCCGCTGGGGTGGGTGCGGAGGATCCGGCCACAGCTGGGGAAGGGCGCCTGGGCCGTGGTCGCCGGGTCGGTCGCCGGTGTGGTCGTCCTGACGTTCATGGTGTTCGTCCTGAGCGTCGGCCTGGTGCTCGTCCCCTTCCTCATGCTGCTGCTCGTGGTCGTCGTCGGCATCGGCGCCGTAGGGATCGCGGGGGCGCTCGCCCGGCTCGCGGGCCGGGTCCTCGCGCCCCGGGCGCGCTCCGCCGCCGTACTCATCGCCGCCGAGCGCCTGCGCGACGACCCCTGGGCGGCGGCCCGCACCCACGCGGCCGTCCTGCTCGTGACCGTCGTCGGCACGGGGTACGTCGGCGTCCGCGCCGCCCTCGTCGACACCCTTCGCCGTGGCCGGCACGCCGAGAGCGACGCCTTCTACCTCGCCGGCCTCGACCTCACCGCCGCCGCGATCGGCCTCGGCCTCCTCATCGCCCTCTCGGGCCTCGCGGTCGGCGCCGCCGAGTCCCTCGCGAACCGCCGTCGCGGGCTCGCGGCGCAGGTCGCGGCGGGGGTACCGCGTACGGTGCTGGCGCGGGCGCTCCTCCTGGAGACGGCCCTCCCCCTCGCCCCGGCGGTGCTCTTCGCGGGCGCGGGCGGGCTGGTGCTCGGCACCTGGTACGGCGCGCTGGCGCACGTACCCGTCCCGTACCACTCGCTGCTCGTGCCGCTCGCGGTGTACGGCGCGTGCCTGCTGGCGGCGGCGACGTCGCTGCCGCTGCTGGGGAGGGCGGTACGGCCGGGGGAACTGCGGCAGGCGTAGGCCCCACGGACGTACAAAGCACGGCGCTCACAGACCACCCGCCCCGGAATCGGAGGGGAATTCCGGGGCGGGTATGCGAAAGCCCGGATCTCAGGCCGATATGCCGTCGATCCGGGCTAGTGCGTCGTCCGCGCCGTATGGCCGCAGGTACGGCAGCCAGCGCGGGTCCCTATGGCCGGTCCCGATGATGCGCCAGGCCAGGCCGGTGGGTGGTGCGGGTTTGTGGCGCAGGCGCCAGCCGATCTCCGTGAGGTGGCGGTCGGCCTTCGTATGGTTGCAGCGGCGGCAGGACGCGACCACGTTGTCCCACGCGTGCTGCCCCCCGCGGCTGCGCGGGATGACGTGGTCGACGCTGGTTGCGACGCCACCGCAGTACATGCACCGGCCCCCGTCACGCGCGAACAGCGCGCGGCGGGTGAGGGGGACGGGCCCCCGGTAAGGGACTCTGACGAATCGCTTGAGCCGGACCACGCTGGGCGCGGAGACTGTGACGGTCGCGCTGTGCAGATAGGCGCCCGAATCCTCCAGGGAGACTGCCTTGTTCTCCAGGACGAGGACGAGCGCGCGGCGGAGCGGTACGACGCCGAGGGGCTCGTACGACGCGTTGAGGACCAGGACATGCGGCACGGATGCCTCCTTGGGCGTCGGCGGCGCGTGGCTCGCGCCGGGACGATCTGGTAGTCAGTCTCCCCTCTTGCCTGGTGAACGCGCCACCATCTCCCGGTAACGGGCTGGGAGTGTTTTCGACCACACCCCATGTTTTGCCGCCGTACGCCCCCTTCAAGCACGGGTGAGACAGGTCTCTGCGGGGGCGATCGGACAGACCTCCACACAATGCCCCGTTAGTGTGGTGTGCCTGCCCGTACGGTGACCTTTTCGTGACCTCGCCGCGGGCTGCCGTTGCTCCTGGAGGTTCCTGCCGTGTCCCTGTCCGCCGCCTCGCCGACTCCTACGCCGTCGCCGTCCGTGTCACCCGACGTGACCGTGCCGACGCTCCAGGACGCGCAGGAGAGCGCGACCAACGCCGCGAGCTGGGTCGAGCAGAACTGGTCGACGTGGCTGGCGATCGGGCTGCGGGTGCTGCTGATCCTCGTCGTCGCGGTGCTCCTGCGGAAGTTCGTGCTGCGGGCGATCACGAAGCTCATAGACCGCATGAACCGTACGGTCGAGTCCGTCGACGGCACCGCCCTCGGCGGCCTCCTCGTCAACGCCGAACGCCGCCACCAGCGCTCCCAGGCCATCGGCTCCGTCCTGCGCTCCGTCGCGTCCTTCCTGATCCTGGGCACCGCCGCCCTGATGGTCCTCTCCACCTTCCAGATCAATCTCGCGCCGCTGCTCGCCTCCGCCGGTGTCGCCGGTGTCGCCATCGGTTTCGGCGCCCGCAACCTGGTCACCGACTTCCTCTCCGGCGTCTTCATGATCCTGGAGGACCAGTACGGCGTCGGCGACCAGATCGACGCCGGGGTCGCGACCGGTGAGGTCATCGAGGTGGGGTTGCGGGTGACCAAACTCCGGGGCGCCGACGGCGAGATCTGGTACGTCCGCAACGGCGAGGTCAAGCGCATCGGCAACCTCTCCCAGGGCTGGGCCACGGCGGGCGTCGACGTCACGGTCAAACCCACCGAGGACCTGGACCGCGTCAAGGCCACCCTCACCGACGTCGCCGAACGCATGAGCAAGGAAGAGCCCTGGAACGAACTCCTCTGGAGCTCCATCGACGTCGTCGGCCTCGACTCCGTCCTCCTCGACTCCATGGTCATCCACGTCACGGCTCGCACCATGCCGGGCAAGAAACTCACCGTGGAGCGTGAACTCCGGTGGCGTATCAAGCGGGCCTTCGACGCCGCGAACATCCGGATCGTGGGTGGCGTCGCGATACCGGGCGAGGAGGAGACCCCGGACCCCTCGGCGGGGGTTGCGGCGCCGTCGGTCTTCTCCAACGCGGATTCACCTCAGTCGGTGGCTACTACGCCGATCGGGGCGCCGCAGCGGGGTGTGCCGAAGTAGGGGGGCGGAACGGTTCGGCACACTCGTTCGAGTGAACGGTGAGTCATTCCGCCGTACGGCGCGCTCGACAGCTCGATCGTTCTGCCGGGGCACCCGACGCGGGCTTAGCCTGGCATCAGTGCGACAAGGAGAACCAGCGATGAGCGCCGAACCGATCATGGAGCCGGTGATGACGCAGGTGGACCCCATCGATCTGTTGGAAGCGTTCGGGAAAGCGGCAGCGCCTGTGCCGGTCCGGGCGGAGTACATCGAGGGGACGGGCATCTTGCCGCCGCAACCTGAGCACCGGCACAACGCCGGCGCCGTGAAGCTCATCGTCCAGTTCCACCTGGCCGGACTGGACCTGGCCGGTGTGAACGACGGCTTCCGCGTCGCTCATCCCGACGGGCGGACCATGGCTCTGGTCGTACCGGACTTCTACGTCTGCCGCCGTGATCCGACCGAACTCGACGAGTCCTACCGGGCGACGCACCGGGGCTGGTACCCCGTCGACATGCTCGCCCTCGTCGGCGAGGTCACCTCCACGAACCACGAGACGGACACCGGCCCCAAGTTCCGCACGTACGCCGCCGCCGGCATCCCCGTGTACGTCCTTATCGACCGCCACGCCGGGACGGCGCACTGCTACACGGACCCGGTGCTGCCGGGGGAGGACCCCACCGAGGCGTACTACGACACGGACGTGAAGGTCGGCCTCGGCGATCCGCTGCCGCTTCCGGCGCCGTATCCCACCCTGGACACGGGGTCATTCCTCCGAGGCTGACCCGGGCCGCGCCGTCATCCGTGGTTCCACGGACTCGGGTCACCGGCGTCACCGGTGCCCAGTTCGTCGCCGCAGCACGGGCAGTCGGTGCCGACGGTCTCCCGCTCGGGGAGGCTTCCGGGGGTGGACGTCGAGGAAGCCGTAGATGTAGATGCCGTACGAGTAGTCGTTGCGGGCACCGATGCGGCGGAACGGCGCGGGAAGCCGGATGGCGAGCCACACGAGGGCGTACGCGAGACAACGGAGGTCGGGGAAGGTTGGGAAATCTCTGTACGACCGGGACCTCGACTCGTTCCTGGAGGCCATGGGGGCGTTTCTCAACGGCATCACGAACATGTACGTCAACCGCGGCATCGAGGAACCGGCCCAACCGGACTGGCAGTTGCTGGGCACGATCATCCTCGCGGGCCGTGACTACGAGTAGGGCAGGCTCCTCGCCAGAGGTGTTTTGAAGGTCACGGCGGCTCTTCCGAGTTGCCGTGACCTTGCGCTTGATCGCCAGGTCAGAGCCCTCGCCGCCCCGTCGGCAAGGCCGCGCGATACGCCTCACACAGCCCCCCGAACTCCCGCCGCTGCAACTCTCGCAGCGCAAGCGCCTCCCGATCCCGGGGATCCAGAAGGTACCCAAGGGGTGCAGGACGAAGACGGAAGCCGACGGCTCCCCAGCGAAACGTCGTGTCGGCGACCGCGCTGCACCCGTCCGCGAGAGTCCATACCGCCTCGGAGACGAGGATCGCGCCGAGCCCGAACCCCCGCCACGCGGGGTCGAGTTGGACGGAGTGGAGGACGAGGAGGTCGCCGTCGGTGGAGGTGATGTGGTCGTGGAACGGGGGCCGGTAGCCGCCGTGGCCCATATCGAAGATGCCGAGGAGCGCGTCACGGACCCCGGGCTCCGGGAAGTCCTCGGGCTGCCAGTTGAAAAGTTCCGCCTTCCGGGCCCGGATCAGCTTCAGCTCGCCGATATCTCCGCCGGCCGTCCGGTTCCTGAAGCGGTCCACCCGTACGGTCACCGTCCACTCGTCGGCCCCGCCCCACTCCCCTTCCCCGCTCACGACCCGCGACTGCCGGTGTTCCAGGGCGAGTCCACGAGGATCGGCGGGCAGGTCGGAGGCGGGTCGCTGAGGCATGGTCGAGAAGCCTAGGAGATCCCCATAAGGAACCGAACACACGCTCCCCGCGTATTCATGGGCAGAAGGTTCATGCGCAGGTGGTGACACGAACCGATCAAGATCCAGTGAAGTCCGGTGCGCGGTGAGCCTCGGGGCGGTGATACTTGCGGCGCGGACGGGACACGGGGGAGGTCGGCAGTGGGGAATCGGCCGGATGTGGGCGGTCGGAGAACGGCGTGGGCGGAGAACACCGAACGGCTGAGGCGCGCGGCGACGACGGAGCCGGGGCGGCTGCGGATCATCGGCGCGGTGCTGGCGGTGCTGGTCGTGGCGTTCGGCGCGCTCACCGCCTGGCAGATGACCGACCGTTCGGACGCGGCGGACGGAGTCCTGTACAAGAGCCAGCCGTTGACGAGGGACGCGGCGGACATCTACCGCGCGCTCGCCGAGGCGAACACGGCCGCGTCGAGCGCGTTCCTCGCGGGCGGCCAGGAGACGCCGCAGGCGCGCCGGACGTACGAGGACAGCATCGACGCGGCGGCGAGGAAACTCGTCACGGCCGCCAACAGCGCTGAACAGGGCTCCCCTTCGGCCCAGGCGATCACGAAGCTGAACACGGCCCTCCCCGTCTACAAGGGCCTCGTCGAGCGCGCGCGTACCTACAACCGCATGGGCTTCCCGGTGGGCGGCGCCTACCTCCGGTACGCCAACCAGAAGATGCAGGACGAGATGCTGACGGCGGCACAGAGCCTGTACGACCAGGAGAACGCCCGCCTGGACGACGACTACGACGCCGCGAAGCCCTATCCGTGGGCGGCGATCACGCTCGGCGTCCTCGCGCTCGCCGCCCTCGCGGGCACGCAGGTGCGTGAATACCGGCGTACGAACCGGGTGTTGAGCCACGGCCTGGTCGCGGCGGCCGGCGCGACGACGGTCGTCCTGCTGTGGCTGGTCGTCGGACACAGCGTCGCGCGCGCGGAGTTGACCACGTCGTACGACCACGGTGTGCGCTCCCTGAAGGTCCTGCACGACGCGCGGATCGCGGCGTTGAAGGCGCGGGGTAACGAGAACCTGACGCTGATCTCGCGCGGCGCGGAGACGGTGAAGGTGGGCAAGGACACCAAGGACAAGTACGACGTGGAGTACGGGGACGAGATGGGGGCACTCGTCTCCGGCCTCACCCGGGCGGAGACCCTCGCGGACGACAAGTCCGGCCGGACGCCGGTCACTTCGGCCCGGCAGAGCGTGAACGAGTGGAAGTCGCGCCACGCCGAGGCCCGCGAGGCGGACGAGAACGGCAACTACGAGGTCGCCCTGAAGCAGGTCGTGGGCTCCGGCGAGACCACCGACGACTCGTTCGGCGCCGTCGACAAGAGCCTCGAACAGGCCATCTCCCACGAGCAGTTGGAGTTCAAGCAGGCCGCCAGGGACGGCCGGGGCGCCTTCTCGGGTCTCCCTCTCGGCGCCGGTGTCCTCGCCGTCCTGGCCGCAGCGGGCGCCGTACTCGGCATCGGCCGCAGACTGTCGGAGTTCCGATGAGCAGGGGAGGATCCATGCGAGGGCGAGGCAGGGGCCGAGGCTGGGGTGGAGTCGGCGTAATGGCGACCCTCGTCGGCGTACTCGCGCTGGCCGTCGTCCTGTTGCTGCCGCTGGCGAGGGAACACCGGGAGAGCCGGGCGGTGCAGAAGGTCGCGGATACGACGCAGGCGGCGGCCGAGACGTGCAGGAACCCGGAGGCGCAGACGTTGAGGCCGTCCACGGTGGACGGCTCGACGATCGCGGCGATCAAGGCGCGGACCGGACAGGCACGCAAGCTGATCGTCGGCGTCGACCAGAACAGCTACCGCTGGGGATACCGCAACCCGAACAACAAGGACGCGGCACTTGAGGGTTTCGACATCGACCTGGTGCACAAGATCGCGGAGAACATCCTGGGTGACCCCAACGCCGTTCAGTTCAGGGCGATTCCGACGAACGAGCGCATCAACGCCATCAAGAAGGGTGAGGTCGACATGGTCGTAAGGACCATGACGATCAACTGCGAGCGGATCAAGGATGTCGCGTTCTCCGCACCGTATTTCAGGACGGGACAGCAGGTCCTGGCACCCAAGGACACCGGAATCACCGGCTACGACAAGAGCCTCGCGGGCAAGAAGGTTTGCGTGGCGCTGGGTTCGACCGCCAAGACGAAGCTCGAAGAGAACAACCAGGGTGCCACTCCCCTCGTCGTCCCCAACCAACTCGACTGCCTGGTAAGGCTCCAGCTCGGCGAGGCCGACGCGATCATCACGGACGGCGCTCTCGCCGCGAGCCAGGCGGCGCAGGACCCGACGCTGAAGCTGGAAGGCACGCCGTTCACCACCGAGTTCTACGGCGTCGCGATGAAGAAGGACGCGAACGACTTGGTGAGCAGGGTCAACCAGGTTCTCGCGCAGTACCGTTCGGGCGGCTGGCAGGACTCGTACCGGACCTGGCTGTCGCAGACGATGGGTCCCAACTCCGCGCCGTACCTGCCCGATCCACCCGTCTACCTCCGAACCAGCTAGCAGCAGCACCCCCGTTAGACGACCACACGGACAGGGAAGATCGACCGCACAGAGCAACCACTCCCGGCAGCAACACCGGCAGCAACGACAAGAGGTGATCGATGGGCGTCGCGGGACCCCCTGGTCCGGTGATGGACCGGGACGAGGTGGACCGTGCGCTGGCGCGGCTCGGCCAGGAGCACGAGGCGATCGAGACCTCCTTGCTGGCGCTCCAGGACCACGCGGGCCGGCGTCTGCTGGAGGGCGCGGAGCTGACCGGCGTCACGCGCGAGCGCTGGGCCGCGGCCGACACCGCGATATCCCTGCTGTGGACGTACTTCGACGCGTACACGGACGCCCTGCGCGCGGCCCGGGAGATCCGCTCGCGACGCCGCTGGTCCTCCCGCGAGGACCTGGTCGAGCTGACGGAACTCCTGCGCGGCGAACCGATATCCGTGGCGGGCACCGGCGTCCTGGCGGAGCACTTCTCGCTGGCGGCCCTGGTGGACCGCATGAACGACCTGTACGCCTCGTCCCTGGACCTGGTGGTGGCGGCGGACGCCGTCTGGTCCGCGCTCCCGGCGCGGATCGATTTACTGGCCGCGGAGTTGCAGCGCACCCGCCACCTGGCGCACTCGGTGGGTGTCCGCCCCGGCGAGCACCCCTCGGGCGACGACCTGGAGCAGATCACCCGCACGCTGACGGACCTGCGGGCGAAGGTGGTGTCCGACCCGCTGGCCTACTGGGTTCCCACGAAGGGGAGTTCGGCCCCGGGCGGCGGCCGTCCGGACACGACGGTGTACGACCGCGAGGCGCGCGCCCTGGAGGACGTACGCCGGGAGATCGACGCGGTACTGACGGTCCGTCAGGACGCGGAGCAGCGTCTCGTGCGGCTGAGGGACGTCCTCTCCCGCGCCGACCGCACCCTCGCCGAGGCGAGGTCGGCCCGCGGCGAGGTCCTGGCGAAGATCGCGGCGACCGAGGTCCCGGTGGTGAGCGGCCCTCCGACGGCGCTCCAGGAACAGTTGGCGGCGGCGGCCGAGTACCGCAGGCAGGGCCAGTGGCACCGGCTCTCCCCGCTGCTGGAGTCCCTTGAGCAGAAGGCGGACGACGAACTGGAGCGCGCCCGCGAGCAGTTGGGCGCGGTGACGGCGCCGCTCGCGATCCGCGCCGAGCTGCGCGGGCGGCTCGACGCGTACAAGGCGAAGGTGGCGCGGCTCGGGCTCGCGGAGGACCCGTTCCTCATCGAGCGGTACGACGCGGCGCGCCGGATGCTGTGGAGCGCGCCCTGCGATCTGCGGGTCGCGGAGCAGGCGGTCCTGCGGTATCAGCGGCTGGCGGCGGAGCTGCTGGCGGCGCCGAAGGACCAGCGGACTGGGGGTACGTCATGAGTCAGGCCGGCCAGAGCTGCCAGCGCCCGGGGTGCGAGGGCGCGTACGAGGACGTCGGCGGCGGCGAACTGTACTGCGACACCTGCGGGTTGGCGCCGGTGGTGTCGGCGACCGGCATGGTCGGCTCGCCCGCCACGAGCGGCATCACGCCGTCCCCGTCGTCCACCTCGTCCCAGTCGTCCAGGTCCCGCCGCTCGGTGTCCGGGCGCCTCTCGCGGTCGCTGTCGGGCAAGGCCTCCAACCGCTCGGTGTCGGTGCGCAGTTCGGGCGCTTCGGCGGGCTCGTCGGGGCGGGCGCGGCTCGGTGCGGGCCTGGTCTCGGTGCCGCAGGTCCCGAAGCCGGACCCGCGCGCGATGGTGCTGGACAACCCGGAGGTGCCGGAGCGCAAGAGGTTCTGTTCGCGCTCCGACTGCGGTGCTCCCGTGGGCCGTTCGCGCGGCGAGCGGGTGGGGCGGACCGAGGGGTTCTGCACCAAGTGCGGTCACCCCTATTCCTTCGTACCGAAGTTGAAGTCCGGGGACGTCGTGCACGGCCAGTACGAGGTGGCCGGGTGTCTCGCGCACGGCGGGCTCGGCTGGGTCTATCTCGCCGTGGACCGCGCGGTGTCGGACCGCTGGGTCGTACTGAAGGGTCTGCTGGACACCGGCGACCAGGACGCGATGGAGGCGGCGATCTCCGAGCGGCGCTTCCTCGCGGAGATCGAGCACGCCAACATCGTCCGCATCTACAACTTCGTCGAGCACCTCGACCAGCGCACCGGCTCCCTCGACGGGTACATCGTCATGGAGTACGTCG
>NZ_LIRL01000048.1 GCF_001419795.1 Streptomyces niveiscabiei | reverse complement strand
GTCGAGTCTCTTGACGTCGAGAGAGATCGCCGGGCATCGTGGAACCATGACCAGCCCCTCCTGGGACCCCGCCCAGTACCTGCGCCACGCGGACCACCGCGCCCGCCCCTTCACCGACCTCCTCGCGAGGATCCCCCACCTCCCCGCGCCCCGCCCCCGCATCGCCGACCTCGGCTGCGGCCCCGGCAACATGACCCGCCTCCTCACCGAACGCTGGCCCACGGCCCGCGTCACCGGCTACGACAACTCCCCGCAGATGCTGGCCGACGCGGCGGCGTACGCCACCCCGGACCTCGACTTCGCCCACGCGGACCTCACGGCCTGGGTCCCCGCCGAGCCGTACGACCTGCTGATCTCCAACGCGGCGCTCCACTGGGTCCCCGGCCACCTCGACGCCCTCCCCGCCTGGCTCGACGCGCTCACCCCCGGCGGCACGCTCGCCTTCCAGGTCCCCGACAACATCGACGCGCCCCTCCACGCGCTGATGCGGGACCTGGCGGACACGCCCCGCTGGAAGCCCCGCCTCGCCGACGTCCTGCGCCCCGAGAACTCCGTCCACACCCCGGAGACCTACCTCGCCCGCCTCGGCGGCACCGCCGACGTCTGGCAGACCACGTACCTCCACGTCCTCCCCGGCGACGACCCCGTCCTCGACTGGGTCAAGGGCACCGGCCTACGCCCCGCCCTCGACGCCCTCGCCGACGACCCCGAGGCCCGCGACGCCTTCGTGACCGAATACCGCGACCTCCTCCGGCAGGCCTACCCGCCACACCCGTACGGCACGGTCCTGCCGTTCCGCCGCCTGTTCGCGGTGGCGACGAAGGCGTGACGCCCCACGGCCGCTTCGGTGACAGGGGCTAGCGGGCTCGGCGTCGCCCCCGCAGGCACAGTGCCACGAAGCCCGCCGGGAGCAGCGTCGCCAGGGTCCAGCCCAGGCGGGACGAGAAGGCGTGGGTCACCGGGACCCACTTCCCCCACGGTTCGCGTGCGACCAGGGCGGACGTGTCGGGGAAGGAGGGGAACGAGACGTGGACGAAGGCGCCGGGGACTGTGCCCTCGCAGGCGTAGTGGGCCTCGATCGTGCTGCGGCCGTTGCCCGGGAGGTTCGGGAGGGGGCCGCAGCCTGTGATGTGCATGACCTGGGCGTGGAGCAGGCCCAGGTGGGTGGCCGCCGCCGTGCCCGTGGCGAGGGTGGCCAGGGAGGCCAGGGCGATCAGGGACCAGGAGAAGACGGGGTGGGTGCGGAGCAGGGTCACGACTTGCGGCGCCCTATCAGGTGCGGCTTGGCCTCCATGCCGTCCAGGCCGTGCCAGGCGATGTTCACCAGGTGCGCGGCGACCTCCGCCTTCTTGGGGCGGCGGACGTCCAGCCACCACTGCCCGGTGAGCGCGACCATGCCGACCAGGGCCTGGGCGTAGAGGGGAGCGAGCTTGGGGTCGAAGCCCCGGCTCTTGAACTCGCGCCCCAGGATGTCCTCGACCTGCGTCGCGATGTCGGAGATCAGGGAGGCGAAGGAGCCGGTGGACTGCGGGATGGGGGAGTCGCGGACGAGGATGCGGAAGCCGTCCGTGTACTCCTCGATGTAGTCGAGCAGGGCGAACGCGGCCTGCTCGCACAGCTCGCGGGGATGCCCGGCGGTGAGGGAACTCGTGACCATGTCCAGCAGCCGCCGCATCTCCCGGTCGACCACGACCGCGTACAGGCCCTCCTTGCCGCCGAAGTGCTCGTACACGACCGGCTTGGAGACTCCGGCCTTCGCCGCGATCTCCTCCACCGAGGTCGCCTCGAACCCCTTCGCCGCGAAGAGCGTGCGGCCGATCTCCAGGAGCTGCTGCCGGCGCTCCGCCCCGGTCATCCGGGTACGGCGGGCGCGCCGGGGCTTCTCATTGCTCGCGGTGCTGCTGGGATCGATGGCCACAGCGTCCATCATGCCGCTTCGGCGCCCGCCTTCCGGCGCCGGGACGGGCCGACGTCGGTGTTCCGGCGGGAATCGATACGGGAGCGTGACGGCCACCGCACGTCGTACGCCCAGCCGAACGCCTCGAACCAGCGGATCAGCCGCGCCGAGGAGTCGATCTGGCCGCGCTCGACGCCGTGCCGCGCGGACGTCGGGTCGGCGTGGTGCAGGTTGTGCCAGGACTCGCCGCAGGACAGGACGGCCAGCCACCACACGTTCCCGGAGCGGTCACGGGACTTGAAGGGGCGCTTGCCGACGGCGTGGCAGATCGAGTTGATGGACCAGGTCACGTGGTGCAGCAGACCGACGCGGATCAGGGAACCCCAGAAGAACGCGGTGAACGCCCCCCACCAGGACATCGTCACCAGGCCCCCGACCAGCGGCGGGATCGCCAGGGAGATGAACGCCCACACGATGAACGTACGGGAGATCCGCCGGATCGCCGGGTCCTTGATCAGGTCCGGCGCGTACTTGTCCTGCGGCGTCTGCTCCTCGTCGAACATCCATGCGATGTGCGCCCACCACAGGCCCTTGAGCAGCGCCGGGATCGTCTCGCCGAAGCGCCACGGCGAGTGCGGGTCGCCCTCGGCGTCGGAGAACTTGTGGTGCTTGCGGTGGTCCGCGACCCAGCGCACGAGCGGCCCCTCGACCGCCATCGACCCGGCGATCGCGAGCGCGATCCGCAGCGGGCGCTTCGCCTTGAACGAGCCGTGCGTGAAGTACCGGTGGAAGCCGATCGTGATGCCGTGGCAGCCCAGGAAGTACATGAACACCATCAGGCCGAGATCGAGCCAGCTCACCCCCCAGCCCCAGGCCAGCGGCACGGCCGCGAGGATCGCGAGGAACGGGACGATGATGAAGAGGAGGAGCGTGATCTGTTCGAGCGAACGCTTCTGTTCCCCGCCCAGCGTCGCCGACTGCCCCGGCGGCAGTGGTGCGCCGGGCGTCGCCTCCGGGGCGTCGTCGATCACATCGGAGCTTGTGGCCATGGGGCGTCCCCTGTGGGGTCGAGGGTGTGGATCGGGTACCTAGGGTTTTGTCGGCCCTAGCCGAGGACGGTTTCCTACGCTTCCGTAACCTACGGCGTCGTAAGTATGGCAGCGCGGTCCGGTGCGGCAAGAGCCCGACAGTCTGCGCGTGCCGCCGGACACCTATCCTTGGACTCGGTCGGACAGCGCGGTCCGCTCTGATTTCTTCCCGGATGTCCGGCCTGTATGCGAAAGTCAGCCGCGTACCCGCCTGACCTCCGGGTTTCCTCCAGATGCCAGAAGAGCTTCACCACTGCAAGGAGCCGCACCTGTGAGCAGTGCCGACGACCAGACTGTTGCCCAGGAGACCACCTCCGCCGAGCTGCGCGCCGACATCCGCAGGCTGGGCGACCTCCTGGGCGAGACCCTCGTACGGCAGGAAGGTCCCGAACTCCTCGACCTCGTCGAGAAGGTCCGCCGCCTCACCCGCGAGGACGGCGAGGCAGCCGCCGAACTGCTGCGCGGCATCGAACTGGAGACCGCCGCCAAACTGGTGCGCGCCTTCTCCACGTACTTCCACCTGGCGAACGTCACCGAGCAGGTCCACCGCGGCCGTGAGCTGCGCGCCCGCCGCGCCGCCGAGGGCGGACTGCTCGCACGGACGGCCGACCGCCTCAAGGACGCCGACCCCGAGCACGTCCGCGAGAGCGTACGGAACCTGAACGTCCGCCCCGTCTTCACGGCGCACCCCACCGAGGCGGCCCGCCGCTCGGTCCTCAACAAGCTCCGGCGCATCGCGGCCCTCCTGGAGACCCCGGTCATCGAGTCCGACCGGCGCCGCTACGACACCCGTCTCGCCGAGAACATCGACCTCGTGTGGCAGACCGATGAACTGCGGGTGGTACGCCCCGAGCCGGCCGATGAAGCCCGCAACGCGATCTACTACCTGGACGAGCTGCACGCCAACGCCGTCGGTGACGTCCTGGAGGACCTGACCGCCGAGCTGGAGCGGGTGGGCGTAGTCCTTCCGGAGGAGACCCGGCCCCTTACTTTCGGTACCTGGATCGGCGGCGACCGCGACGGCAACCCGAACGTCACCCCCCAGGTGACCTGGGACGTCCTCATCCTCCAGCACGAGCACGGCATCAACGACGCGCTGGAGACCATCGACGAACTGCGCGGGTTCCTGTCCAACTCCATCCGCTACACGGGTGCTACCCAGGAGCTACTGGACTCCCTCGCCCTCGACCTCGAACGGCTCCCCGAGATCAGCCCCCGCTACAAGCGGCTCAACGCCGAGGAGCCCTACCGGCTCAAGGCCACCTGCATCCGGCAGAAGCTGGAGAACACCAAGCGGCGCCTCGCCGAGGGCATCCCGCACGCCGAGGGCCGCGACTACCTCGGCACCAGCGAGCTGCTCGCCGACCTCACGCTGATCCAGGAGTCCCTGCGCCAGCACCGGGGCGGGCTCTTCGCCGACGGCCGCATGAACCGGACCATCCGCACGCTGGCCGCGTTCGGTCTCCAGCTCGCCACCATGGACGTCCGCGAGCACGCCGACGCCCACCACCACGCGCTCGGCCAGCTCTTCGACCGGCTCGGCGAGGAGTCGTGGCGGTACACGGACATGCCGCGCGAGTACCGGACGAAGCTCCTCGCGAAGGAGCTGCGCTCGCGCCGCCCGCTCGCCGGTACGCCGGCTCCCGTCGACGCGGCCGGGGAGAAGACCCTCGGGGTTTTCCTCACCGTCAAGCGGGCGCTGGAGGTGTTCGGGCCCGAGGTCGTCGAGTCGTACATCATCTCGATGTGCCAGGGCGCGGACGACGTCTTCGCGGCGGCGGTCCTCGCCCGCGAGGCGGGGCTCATCGACCTGCACGCCGGGTGGGCCAAGATCGGCATCGTGCCGCTCCTGGAGACCACCGACGAGCTGAAGGCCGCCGACACCATCCTTGAGGAGATGCTGTCCGACCCGTCCTACCGGCGGCTCGTAGCTCTCCGGGGTGACGTGCAGGAAGTGATGCTGGGGTACTCCGACTCCTCCAAGTTCGGGGGTATTACGACGTCCCAGTGGGAGATCCACCGGGCCCAGCGTCGGCTTAGGGATGTAGCCCACCGGTACGGGGTACGGCTCCGGCTCTTCCACGGGCGCGGCGGCACCGTCGGCCGGGGTGGCGGCCCCTCGCACGACGCGATCCTCGCGCAGCCCTGGGGGACCCTGGAGGGCGAGATCAAGGTCACCGAGCAGGGTGAGGTGATCTCGGACAAGTACCTGATCCCCTCGCTGGCCCGGGAGAACCTGGAACTGACCGTCGCCGCGACGCTCCAGGCCTCCGCGCTGCACACCGCGCCCCGCCAGTCCGACGAGGCGCTCGCGCGGTGGGACGCGGCGATGGACGTCATCTCCGACGCCGCGCACGCCGCCTACCGGGAGCTGGTGGAGGACCCCGACCTGCCGACGTACTTCCTCGCCTCCACACCGGTCGACCAGCTCGCCGACCTGCACCTGGGCTCGCGGCCCTCCCGCCGCCCCGGCTCGGGCGTCTCGCTCGACGGACTGCGCGCCATCCCCTGGGTCTTCGGCTGGACCCAGTCCCGGCAGATCGTCCCCGGGTGGTACGGGGTCGGCTCCGGGCTCAAGGCGCTGCGCGAGGCGGGGCTCACCGCGACATTGGGAGGAGAGGGCGTCCTCGACGAGATGCACGGACAGTGGCACTTCTTCCGCAACTTCATCTCCAACGTCGAGATGACCCTCGCCAAGACGGACCTGCGCATCGCCGCGCACTACGTCGACACGCTCGTGCCGGACGAGTTGAAGCACGTCTTCGACCGCATCAAGGCCGAGCACGAGCTGACCGTCGCCGAGGTCCTGAAGATCACGGGTGAGGGTGAACTCCTCGACGCACAGCCCGTGTTGAAGCAGACGTTCGCCATCCGGGACGCCTACCTCGACCCGATCTCCTACCTCCAGGTGACCCTGCTGAAGCGCCAGCGGGACGCGGCTGCGGCGGGGGAGAAGGCGGATCCTGTGCTGTCGCGGGCCCTGCTGCTCACGGTGAACGGGGTCGCGGCGGGGTTGCGCAACACCGGCTGACCTTGCGGGAGTTGGAGGGCGCCTCGGGCAACTGGGGCGCCCTTCGGCGTACTTGGGGCGTCGGAGGCGGTGAACCGGAGGCGCTGCGGCGTCGGCCGGGCGGGGCGCGGTGTGTTTTGGGCGCCCTCATCCCCGTACGAGCCGGAGGCTCACACCGCGAGGAACGCCGCCGTCACCAGGGCGACCCCCGAGCCCGCCATCAGCCACGCGAGCCGTGCCTTGCGCAGGCCGCCGGCGACGATGACCGACGCGAGGAGCAGGGCGCCGCCGAGCGGGACCCAGGCGTACAGGATGCCGGCGGGGCCCGAGCGGACCGCCTCGTCGGAGTCGGGTTTCACGACCACGGAGTAGGTCTGGCCGACCTCGACGGCGATGGGCTCGGCGATGGTCATGGTCTTCCGCGCGGTCGCCCCCGCTGACCCCGGCGTGAACGGACCCGTGCACGACTCCTCCCCGCACCGCGTCACCACGACGGTCCCCTTCTCCCGCCCGCCCGGCAGCATCACGTGCTGCGCCGTCCCCCAGGACGCCCAGACGCCCGCGATCAGGATGAGAAGAGCGACCAGCCCCATGGACGCGACCCGCCCGGCCCGCAGAGCGGCCGACGGACGCCGGGACCTGGCCGCCCGGCGACGTCGGGAGGCTGGCATGGCGGGGATCATTGGCCATGCCCCCGCGGTCCGTCAACGTTGGCTGGTCAGGAGGGTGGCCCTGACGTGGTAGCTCAGGAGTTGTACGACTGCTGCGCCCTCTCCAGGCCCTCCGTCACCAGCGCCTCCACCGCGTCCGCCGCGCGGTCCACGAACCAGTCCAGTTCCTTGCGTTCCGTGGCGGAGAAGTCCTTGAGGACGAAGTCGGCGACCTGCATACGGCCCGGGGGGCGGCCGATTCCGCAGCGGACGCGGTGGTAGTCGGGGCCCATGGACTTCGTCATCGACTTGAGGCCGTTGTGGCCGTTGTCGCCGCCGCCGAGCTTCAGCCGCAGCGTGCCGTAGTCGATGTCCAGTTCGTCATGGACGGCGATGACGTTCGACAGCGGGACCTTGTAGAAGTCGCGCAGCGCGTTCACCGGGCCGCCCGAGAGGTTCATGTACGACATCGGCTTGGCCAGGATCGCCCGGCGGTTCGCCGGTCCGGGCGCGCCCAGGCGGCCTTCGAGGACCTGCGCCTGCGCCTTGCCGGCCCGCTTGAAGCGGCCCCCCATCCGCTCGGCCAGCAGATCGGCCACCATGAACCCGATGTTGTGCCGGTTCATCGCGTACTCGGGACCGGGGTTGCCGAGGCCGACGATCAGCCAGGGGTCGGTGGAGGTGGGGGTGGTCATGGGGGAAGTCTCCTAGATACATGCCGAAGCCGCCGCCCCCAAGAAGGGGAACGGCGGCTGGAGCTTAGCCGCTGAGGGCTCAGGCCTCGGCGGCCTCGTCGCCGGCTTCCTCGGACGCCTCTTCCGCCTGCGCGGCGAGGACCTGGAGGACGACGGCGTCGCCGTCGACGGCGAGGGTCGTGCCGGAGGGGAGCTTGATGTCCTTGGCGAGGACGGCGGCGCCGGCCTCAAGGCCCTCGATGGAGACGGTGACCTCGGTGGGGATGTGGGTCGCCTCGGCCTCGACGGGCAGCGCGTTGAGGACGTGCTCCAGGAGGTTGCCACCGGCGGCCAGCTCGCCCTCGGTGTGGACCGGGACCTCGACCGTGACCTTCTCGCCGCGCTTGACGAGGAGGAGGTCGACGTGCTCCAGGAAGCCCTTGAGGGCGTCGCGCTGGACGGCCTTCGGGATGGCCAGCTCGTTGGTCTTGCCGTCGATGTCCAGGGAGATCAGGACGTTCGGCGTACGCAGCGCGAGGAGCAGCTCGTGGCCCGGGAGGGTGAGGTGCTGGGGGTCGGTGCCGTGCCCGTAGAGGACGACGGGGACCTGGTTGTTGCGGCGGATCCGGCGGGCGGCGCCCTTGCCGAACTCGGTACGGGTCTCGGCGGCGAGCTTGACCTCGGACATGGGGATCAACTCCTCGTAGATGCAGATCACGGACGGGGTCACCCGGCCGAACATCGGCCTGCTACGAAGAGCGCGTCGATAACGGACCGCCGATCCCACCGACAAGCGGGACGGCCTCCCTCGCCGAGCAACTCGCGCAGTCTACTCGGCGAAGGAGGCCGTACCCAAAACGATCAGCTGACGACCGTCAGACGGTCACCCGGCGATCACAAGCCGTTGCAGAAACCTCACTGCTCGTCGAAGAGGCTCGTCACCGAACCGTCCTCGAACACCTCGCGCACCGCGCTCGCGATGGTCGGCGCGATGGACAGCACCGTCAGCTTGTCGAGGTCGGCGGCCAGCTCGCCCGGCGTGGGCAGCGTGTTCGTGAACACGAACTCGCTCACCCGGGAGTTCTTGAGCCGGTCGGCGGCGGGCCCGGACAGCACACCGTGCGTCGCCGTCACGATGACGTCCTCCGCACCGTGCGCGAACAGCGCGTCCGCCGCGGCGCAGATCGTGCCGCCCGTGTCGATCATGTCGTCGACGAGGACGCAGACCCGGCCCTTGACCTCGCCCACGACCTCGTGGACGGTGACCTGGTTCGCGACGTCCTTGTCCCGCCGCTTGTGGACGATCGCGAGCGGCGCCCCGAGCCGGTCGCACCAGCGGTCGGCGACGCGTACGCGCCCCGCGTCCGGCGAGACGACCGTCAGCTTGTCCCGGTCGACCTTCTCGCCCACGTAGTCCGCGAGGAGCGGCAGCGCGAAGAGGTGGTCGACGGGGCCGTCGAAGAAGCCCTGGATCTGGTCGGTGTGCAGATCGACCGTGAGGATGCGGTCCGCGCCGGCCGTCTTCATCAGGTCCGCGATCAGGCGGGCCGAGATCGGCTCACGGCCGCGGTGCTTCTTGTCCTGGCGGGCGTAGCCGTAGAACGGCACGATCACGGTGATCGACCGGGCCGAGGCCCGCTTCAGCGCGTCGATCATGATCAGCTGCTCCATGATCCACTGGTTGATCGGAGCTGTGTGGCTCTGGATCACGAAGCAGTCGGCGCCGCGCGCGGACTCCTCGTAGCGGACGTAGATCTCGCCGTTCGCGAAGTCGAAGGCCTTCGTCGGAACGACCCCGACCCCCAGCTGGTGGGCGACCTCCTCGGCAAGCTCGGGGTGGGCGCGGCCGGAGAAGAACATCATCTTCTTCTCGCCGGTCGTCTTGTTCCCGGTCACAGCACTGTCTCCTCAGAGGTGTCTCAGCCGCGCGACGCCGGTGACCTCACAACTGGGCGTGAGGGAGCCGTCTCAGCTGGTGGGTGCGGGTGTGCACTTATCACGGTACGCCCTGTTCGGCGCAGCCGTTTTCGGTCAGCTTTCGCCTTCGCCTTGCCGGGACGCCGCCTCGGCAGCCTTCGCCGCGGCGCTTCCCGGACGCTTTCGGGCCACCCAGCCCTCGATATTCCGCTGCTGGCCACGGGCCACGGCCAGCGAACCGGGCGGTACGTCCTTCGTGATCACGGACCCGGCGGCGGTGTACGCGCCGTCCCCGACCGTGACGGGTGCCACAAACATGTTGTCCGAACCCGTCTTGCAGTGCGAGCCGACGGTCGTGTGGTGCTTGCTCTCGCCGTCGTAGTTCACGAACACGCTCGCGGCGCCGATGTTGCTGAAGTCACCGATCGTCGCGTCGCCGACGTACGACAGGTGCGGGACCTTCGTGCCCTCGCCGATCGACGCGTTCTTCGTCTCGACGTACGTACCGATCTTGCCCTTCGCGCCCAGCCGGGTGCCGGGGCGCAGGTACGCGTACGGGCCGACGTTCGCGTTCTCGCCGATCGTCGAGGAGAGGGCGACGGTGTTGTCGACGCGCGCGCCCGCGCCGACGCGGGTGTCGGTCAGCCGGGTGTTCGGGCCGACCTCGGCGCCTTCGCCGATGTGCGTGGTCCCCTGGAGCTGGGTGCCCGGGTGGACGGTCGCGTCCTGGCCGAACGTCACCGTCACGTCGACCCAGGTCGTCGCCGGGTCGACGACCGTGACGCCGTCCAGCATCGCCTGCGTGAGGAGACGGTCGTTCAGGATGCGGCGGGCCTGCGCGAGCTGGACGCGGTTGTTGATGCCGGCGATCTCGCGGTGGTCGCCCGCGACCGAGGCGCCGACGCGGTGACCGGCCTCGCGCAGGATGCCGAGGACGTCCGTCAGGTACTCCTCGCCCTGGCTGTTGTCCGTACGGACCTTCTTCAGCGCGTCCGCCAGCAGCTGCCCGTCGAACGCGAACACCCCGGAGTTGATCTCCCGGATCGCCCGCTGGTCCTCGGTGGCGTCCTTGTGCTCGACGATCGCCGTCACGGCGCCGTCCGCGTCCCGCACGATCCGCCCGTACCCGGTCGCGTCCGGCACCTCCGCCGTGAGCACCGTGACCGCGTTGCCGTCGGTGTGGTGGGTGGCGGCGAGCGCCGTCAGCGTCGTACCGGTCAGCAGGGGGGTGTCGCCGCAGACGACGATCACCGTGCCGTCGACGGTCCCGCCGAGCTCCTCCAGCGCCATGCGGACGGCGTGACCGGTGCCGTTCTGCTGCTCCTGGACGGCCGTGCGGACGGCGCCGTCGCTCTCGGCGAGGTGCGCCGTCACCTGCTCGCGCGCGTGGCCGACCACGGCGACGAGGTTCTCCGGGGTCAACTCCCTTGCCGCGGCGAGCACATGGCCCACCAGGGTCCGGCCGCACAACTCGTGCAGGACCTTCGGTGTGGCCGACTTCATACGGGTGCCCTCACCCGCTGCGAGAACGACGACGGCTGCCGGGCGGATGGCGCTCACGGGGTTGCCCTTCGGCTTTGTGTGGGTGGGGACACCCGAAGGATACCGGGGCGTTTCCGGGGCGACATGGGAGCGGGCCCCGACCGTACTTCCGGTCAGGGCCCGTCGTTGTTCCGCTGTTGCTCCCCCGCCAGGACTCGAACCCGGACAAATGGCACCAAAAGCCACGGTGCTGCCAATTACACCACAGGGGAATATTTACGGCTGAACCGGAAAAAGGGCCCGGGTTGCCGAGTGGCGCTTCCTACTATGCCGTACCGAACCGCCTCCGTGCGACGGTACAAGTGCGCTGAGCCGGGGCCCTGTCGTGGAAAGTTTCCGGAAAACCGGGTAGGGGCGCCCGTAGGGTGGACGTATGACCAGGACGGGGGAAGAGGCGGCTGCGGGGCGGGCCGGGCCGTGGTGGTGGGGGCGATGGCGCAGCGCCGCGCTCGATCTGGGGCTCGGGCTCGCGTCCGTCGTCGAGTGCGCGCTGGAAGGGTGGCCGTTCGCCCACGACGCGGGGCTCCCCGTGTGGGCGGGGATGGTGTTCGGGGCGGTCGCCGGGAGCGTCCTCGTCGTACGGCGGAAGTGGCCCATCGCCGTCGTCCTCGTCTCCATCGCCATCACCCCGGCGCAGATGGGGTTCCTGCTCGGGATCGTCGGGCTGTACACCCTCTCCGCGACCGAGCTGCCCCGGCGGATCATCGGGTCCCTCGCGGGGATGTCGTTCGTCGGGATGCTCGTCGTCACGTTCGTCCGGCTCAAGCAGGGGCTGTCGCCCGGGGACCTGCTGGCCGGGAACTGGTTCGTGCCCTTCGCCTCCATCGGGACCGCCCTCGGGGTGACCGCGCCGCCCGTCCTCCTCGGGCTGTACGTCGGGGCCCGGCGGCGGCTCATGGAGTCCCTCCGCGAGCGGGCCGACAGCCTGGAGCGCGAACTCCAGCTGCTCGCCGAGCGGGCCGAGGAGCGGGCCGAGTGGGCGCGCGGGGAGGAGCGGACGCGGATCGCCCGGGAGATGCACGACGTCGTCGCGCACCGGGTGAGCCTGATGGTCGTCCACGCCGCCGCGTTGCAGGCCGTCGCCCGCAAGGACCCGGAGAAGGCGGTGCGCAACGCGGCGCTCGTGGGGGACATGGGGCGGCAGGCGCTGACCGAGCTGCGGGAGATGCTGGGGGTGCTGCGGAGCGGGACGGTGTCGGCGAGCGGGGAGCTGCCGCTGGCGGCCGTCGGGGTCGCCGCCGCCGCTGCCGCGTCCCGGGCCGTCGAGGACGGGGACGGGCCCTGCCTCGCGGACGTCGAGGAACTGGTCGGGCAGTCCGCCGCCGCCGGGATGGTCGTGGACCTGTCCGTGGAGGGGGAGGCGCGGGGGTATCTCGCGGTGATCGAGCAGACCGCGTTCCGTGTGGTCCAGGAGGCGCTGACCAATGTGCACAAGCACGCGGCCGGCGCGAAGACGTACGTCCGCCTCGCGCATCGCGGCGAGGAGATCGCCATGCAGGTCGAGAACGAGCCGCCTCCGGAGGCGGC
>NZ_LIRL01000479.1:500-4174 GCF_001419795.1 Streptomyces niveiscabiei | reverse complement strand
CAGGTCGCCCTCGACTTCTTCGAGGAGGTCGCGTACGAGCGGGACCTGTCCGCGTTCGACCGGTACGTCGCCGAGCCGTACCACCAGCACACGCCCGGGCTCGCCGACGGGATCGCGGCGTCCAAGGCGCGGCTCGCGGGGGCGTTCGCGGCGTACCCCGAGCTGCGGATGAACGTCGCGCGGGTGGTGGCGGAGGGGGATCTGGTGGCCGTCCACCATCACTTCCGGACCGGGGCGGACGATCGGGGCGTGGCTGTTGTGGACATCTTCCGGGTGCTGGGCGGGAAGGTCGTCGAGCACTGGGATGTCGTGCAGTCGGTGCCGGAGGCGTTGGCGGACGTGGAGTCGATGTTCTGACGGAGGGGGCGGGCCCTTCGATCCGGGCCCGCCCCCCTTTCCTTACGCCCCCGACTTCGTCACCGGGATCCACAGCGCCGCGTCCGCCTCCGCGCCCGCCTCCCGCAGCGCGACCCGCAGGATCTCCGGCCCCGGCCGGCTCTCGTACGGGTTCGACGGGAACCACTGCGTGAACACGTCACGCCACAGGTACTGCAACGCCAGCGGGAACTCCCCCGAGTTCTCGAACACCGCCCAGGTCCCGGCGGGGACCGTGAGGACGTCCAGGTCGTCGGGGAGTTCCTTCTCCGGCGACGTCAACACGCCGTGGTAGTAGTCGAGTTCGGTGCCCTCCGCCCGGCTCGGGTCGAGCTGGTCGCTGACGCCTACGACGCCGTACGGCTCCTCGTCGGACAACTCCCCGACGCGGGCCATCGTCTCCGCCCCGATCCCCCGGATGAAGTCGGCGATGGCCGGGTTGACGCCCTCGTGCACGAGCGGCACCCGCGCCTTCTTGCCCACCACACGGAACTCCCCCTTCTCCACGATCCGGTATCGCATGCTGCTGTTCCCTTCGACGACGAGCCGGAAGGACAGCCGGGGCTGGGAACACAGCGCCGCACCCGTACGCCGGGCCTCGCCCGGACCCACGCCGTGCAGGGCACGGAACGCCCGCGCGAAGGCTTCGCCCGAGCCGTAGCCGTACGTCGTCGCGATGTCGAGGAGCGTCCGCTCGCCCGAGAGCACCTCCGCGCCGGCCAGCGTGAGCCGCCTGCGCCGGATGTACTCCGAGAGGGGCATGCCGGCGAGGGCCGAGAACAGGCGGCGCAGGTGGTACTCGGAGGTCATGGCGATCCTCGCGAGGTCGGCGGCGTCGAGGTCCTGGTCGAGGCGGGCCTCGATGTGGTCCATCGCCCGGTTGAGGTGCTCCAGCATGTCCGGTGTCCTTCCTGGTTACGGGGTCCACGTTAGGAAGGGGACAGGGGCCGGGACCCGACAATCCGTGCCCGGTCAGGTCAGGTCCAGCTTGGGCTCGTCGGTCCAGTTCAGGATCAGGTGCACCACCGGCGCCGACACCAGCACGATCAGCGGCGGGGCCAGCCACCACGGCATACCGGTCCAGGCCCCGACCATCCCCACGCCGCCCGCCACCGCACCCACGCCGAGGGCGAGACGCCGCGTGTACGGCGGCGGCAGGAAACGGGCGTGCTTGCGGGGCCGTACGAGACGGACCGCGCCGAGGGCGAGAAGGAACCCGGCTAGGAGGACGCCGTACGTGCCGATCGCCGCCTGCGGCTGGGGTTCGTCGCGGGGCTCGTTCGAGGTGTGCTGCCGGACCTCGCCCTTCGCGATCCCGACGAGCTGGTCCCGCCAGGTCGTCCCGGTGAACGCGTCGCCCTCGCGCAGCTCGTCCGCGAGGGGGCCGTCACCGCCGAAGGAGGTGCGGTACGTCCAGAACGGGGCCTCGGTCGTCGTCGCCGTCAGGTCCCTGCCGCGGTTTCTGAAATGCCGCTCGACCTCGTCGACCTTCATGGGGACGTCCCGCAGGCAGTCCTCCCCCGCCCGGAGCGGGCCGTCGCACACGCCCGTCGCGCGGTACGCGTCGTACTCCTCGGCCGTCGACGGCATCCACACCGCGAACACCACCCAGGCGACGGCCGCCGGCACCCCCGCCAGCAGGACGAGGAGGGCTCCCCTCACCCGGGCACGCCCCGCGCTGAACTCCCTTGTGGCCTTGCCCCAGGCCGTTCCGGTCACCGGCATGCGTACCCGCCCTCCTCGTCCCGCCTCATCATCGGCGGCGGGGACGGGCGGGGGTGAGGTGAGGGGTCGGCAGTGTGCGCGGGCGGCGGGCTGCCGGGGTCCGGCAGTTTTCTGCAAGGGATTCCTGCACCAAGTTGCAGCGAAAGCCATTGCGCGGCCACAGATCGCTCTGGAAATATTCACGACGTCAGCAGCCGAAGTCGGAATTCGCGGTAGGGGGGAAGCGTGGACTACTCGATATTGGTGCCCTTTCTGCCGCGCCGGACGGAACAGGTTCTGCCTTTCGCGGCGCTCGTGGAATGGACCGGAGCCGCCAGGCTCTGGCAGGGGCAGAGCCTTCTGATGGAGCCTTTCCAGAGTTTCTCGGCGGTTGCCGGCGCAGGGTTCCGGGTGCCGACGGGCCTCGGGGTCACGCTGATGCCGCTGCGGCATCCCTTCGAGGCCGCGCACAAGGTGAAGACCTTGGCGATGGCGACCGGGGAAGAGGTCGTGGCGGGGTTCGGGCCGGGGGCGAAGACGTTTCAGCAGAGCCTGCTGGGTGCCCCGTACCGGAGTCAGCTCGGGGCGGTCCGTGAGTACATGACCGTGGTCAGGGGGCTGCTCAGCGGGGAACCGGTCGATTTCGACGGTGAGTTCTACACCTGCCACGCGGGGATGGGGCCGGCGATGTCCGCGCCGGTGCGCCTCGGGCTCGGGGTGCTGCGCCCCGGCATGGCCCGCCTCGCGGGCGAGGTCGCGGACGTGGCGATCACCTGGCTGACGCCCGCCGCCTACCTCGACGGCGTCGTCCGCCCCGCGCTGCGGGAGGGGGCGAGCCTGGCGGGCCGGGCCGCGCCGCGGATCACCGCGATGGTGCCGGTGGCGCTGGAAAGGCCCGACCGGGACGTCTCGGAATTCGTGCTGGCGAGCAATTCAGCGCATATGCAGGCGCCGCACTATATTGACATGTTGGGGAAAGCTGGAATCGACTTCGCCGAACGCGATGCGAAATCGGCCGGGCGGCTCATGGCGGATTCCGGGGCGTTCGTCCACGGGAATATCGACCAGGTCGTGAAGCAGCTGGACGAGTATCGGGACGCCGGGGTCGATGAAATCGTGCTGAACCTGACGGGCGTGTGCCGGCTCTACGGGGCCGGTGCGGCAATGGACGACATGAAGAAGATCCTGGCCGCCGTCGGCGCGGATCGGAGGGACTCCGGTGAATGAGGAACTGATCGCCCGGGTGGGCCACCATCTGCGGTCCTGGGTCACCGGGCGCCCGCTGGGCGGCGACGCCGCCACCGTCGTCCTCGAAGACGCGGCCGGTCTGGACGCGCTGCTCGGCTCCGACGTCGTCGGCCCGGGGACGCTGGTCCTCGCGCCGGGGGCGGAGCACCGCAGCGGTGCCACGATCGTCGGGTACGAGGGTTCGCTGAGCGGCTCCGAGGGGGACGCGTCGGTCGACGACGTGCTGTTCCTCCAGATCCAGGACTACGGGGTCAGCCCGTACATGTCGCTGCTCGGGACGACGCTCGTGCGGATGTCCGGCGACACGGACTTCGAGCTGTTCCTCGCGGACGCCGACGCGGCGCGGG
>NZ_LIRL01000479.1:0-470 GCF_001419795.1 Streptomyces niveiscabiei | reverse complement strand
CTCGGCGGCGGCCTTGCGGGCGGAGTGGGAGCGGCTGAACGCGGCGAGCGAGGTGCCGGGCGCGGTGCCGCTGGGTGCGGCCGTACCGGAGTCGCTGCGGGGGCCTGCCGTACACCAACGTCCTTGGCTCGCGCGCTACTTGGCGACGCTCGATGTCCTGCGCGAGCTTCAGGCGCGCGGTGTCACCGAGCCCAGGGTCTCGGGGTTCGGGCATCGGCTCGTGCCCGAACTCGCCGGGTACGAAGGGGCGTTGGACGTCGACGACGCCGAGGCGCCGATCCTGTGCTGGACGCCGGAGCAGGCGTACGTCAGGGTTCCCGGTCTCGACCGGACCTTCCAACTCGGGCGCAGGGCCGCCGAGATCACGGAACTCGTGCTGGTGCTCGGCGCTGCCGGGGCCGTGGCGCGGCACCCGGAGCGGGCCGAGGTCGAGCGGGTCCTGACCTTCTTCGCCGACAAGGGAGTTCCCG
>NZ_LIRL01000478.1 GCF_001419795.1 Streptomyces niveiscabiei | reverse complement strand
CTGGTGGAGGAGGCAGGGGCGCGCGACACCCGTACCCGCGCCCCTGCCTCCTCCACCAGCCCCTCCACCAGCTCGCAGTGCGGCAGCATCGCCCGCTCGTGCTGGCCCACGTCGAACGCGACGCGCAGCCCGTCCAGCGGCCCCGCTTCCCGTACCCGTGCCGCCATCGAACCGCCGACCACCCCGCCCAGCGGATCAGCGGCGCCCACAGCCTCCGGCGTCCACCAGAACGACCCCGACTGACACGCCACCCTGGACACCAACTCGGGGAATTCCAGGGCCGCGTAGAGCGCGCTGAGCCCGCCGAAGCTCTGGCCGACGGCCACGAGCCGCGAGAGGTCGGCCGGTATCCCCGACTCGGCCACCAGCGGCAGCAGTTCGTCCCGGACCGCCTCCCACAGCTCGGGGCGGCACGTGTACTCGGCCTCGCGGTCCTTGGCCGGGAGGAAGGCGAGGGTGACCGGCGGCAGCTCGCCGGCCTCGAACGCGGCGTCGAACGCGGTGGCCGCGGGATGCAGGTACAGCCAGTCGTCGCCGTCCAGCAGCAGCACCAACGGCCCGCCCCCGCCCACGGGATGGAGCCGGACGGTACGCCGCCCCCCGAGCCGCTCGCTCGTCCACCGCACCCGGGCCCGCGGCACCGGCAGCACCGCGTCCGAGCCCACGGCGGGCCAGTACGGCTGCGCCGGGGCGTCCGGCGTCGAGGCGATCGACCGGTCGCCCCCGGCGCCGAAGGGGTTGAAGGGATCGGCGTGCGCGTCCTCGCCGACCAGGAACTGGTAGGTGACGCGCAGGCGTTCAGGCATCGGGACCTCGGCGTACCAGCAGTCCGTGTCGGCCCAGCGGGTCAGCGCGACCGGCCCCGACCAGCTCTCGAACTCGATGCGGGCCGCGTCGCCGCGCCACAGGAACAGGGTGCGCCAACCCCCGGCGGCAGGCACCGACTTGGGCCCGTCGACGGCCGTCCAGAACGCGTCGGTGCCGACCTCGCCGTAGAGCCCGTACTCGGTGAAGGCGTTGTCGGCCACGGCAGGTGTCTCCTTGTGAGAGGGGAGGGGACAGACTAGGCTCAGCTTCGATTAGGCGAGCCTAACCTAACGTTGACGCCCGTTTCCAGGAGGCCCGGAACATGAGCACGAACCCGTTCGACGACACCGAAGGCCGCTTCCTGGTCCTGGTCAACGACGAGGGGCAGCACTCGCTGTGGCCGTCCTTCGCGGAGGTCCCCGGCGGCTGGACGGTCGCGTTCGGCGAGGACTCCCGGGAGGCGTGCCTTGCGTACGTCGAGGCCAACTGGACGGACCTGCGCCCGCGTTCACTGGCGGGGTGAGCTGTGGGGTCGGATTTGGTTGGGATCTTAGGTAAGGCTAACCTTGCTTCGCTCGTCGAGACGGCAGTGCTCGTGCGACGCGACAGAGGAAGGACACGCCTTGCCCATGGCCACCCCCCACCAGGCCCCCCTCGCCACCGCTTCGCCGGTCTCTCTCGTGCGTCCCGCGCACCGGGGCGACGCCGAGCAACTCGCCGCGCTGTCCCGCCCGTTCGCCCTCTCCGGCGCCCTGCGGGAACGCCCGGCGCACCTGTACGCCACCCACGCCGCCGAGTTCCTCGTCGTGGAGTCCCTCGCCGGTGAACTCGACGGCTGCGTAGGGCTGAAGGCGTACGACGGAGTCGGCGTGCTCTACAACTTCTGCGTGGCGGAGGGCCGTCAGGGCGCCGGGGTCGGCGGACGCCTGATGCGCGCCGCCCTGGAACGCGCTCAACTCCTCCGCCTGACCGCACTGTTCACCGCGACGGCAGGCAGCGGCGCACTGTTCGCGCGGCACGGCTTCACCCCGGCCCGCGCGGACACGAGCACCCCGCCCGGCTGGGAGCCGAGGCGGGGGTCGCGCGTCCTGGTCCACCCCATCCGGTGAGCCGTCCGGGCCCCGTCGCATCCGGTGAGCCCTGAACCGCCGCCCCCGTAAAGGGACTTACGCGTCCGGCACCACCGTCGTACCCCCCTCGCCCTCCACCAGGCTCCGTACCGCCGCGTGCGGCACCCGCCCGTCGATCACCTGGGCCTGCCGCACCCCGCCCCGCACCGCCCGCAGGCACCCTTCCATCTTCGGCAGCATCCCGCTCGCCAACTCCGGCAGCAGCGCCTGGAGTTCACCGGCCGTCAGCCGGGGCACGACCTCCTCGCCGCGCGGCCAGTCCGCGTACAGCCCCGGCACGTCGGTGAGCACCACCAGGCGTTCGGCGTCGAGGGCCGAGGCGAGCGCGGAGGCCGCGAGGTCGGCGTTGACGTTGTAGACCTCGCCGTCGGCCCCGCGTGCGACCGGCGAGACGACGGGGATGCGGCCCTGGTCGAGGAGCGCGCGCACGGTGTCCGGGTTGACGTCGACGACGTCCCCGACGAGCCCGATGTCCACCGGGCGGCCGTCCACCCACGCGGGCCGCCGCTCGGCGGTCATCGTGTGGGCGTCCTCGCCGGTCAGGCCGACCGCCAGGGGGCCGTGCGCGTTGATGGCACCGACCAACTCCCGCTGCACGCGCCCGGTGAGGACCATCCGGACGACCTCCATCGTCTCCGGCGTGGTCACGCGAAGTCCCGCCTCGAAGCGGGTCTCCAGGCCGAGCCGGTCGAGCATCGCGCTGATCTGCGGTCCGCCGCCGTGCACCACGACCGGCCGCACCCCGGCCCGCCACAGCTCGACGACGTCCTCGGCGAAGGTGCGCCGGAGGTCGTCGTCGACCATGGCGTTGCCGCCGAACTTGACGACGACCACACCGCCTCGCAGCCCCTGCGGCAGGGGTGCGAGGGTTTCCCGGGCAGCGGTCACACTCACGGGGGCCACTCCATTCATGGACGGGCCCGGCCTCGTGGGCCGGGCTGGGACGGTCGTACCACTCGGTGATGTCCGGATCGCGAACGCCGGAGGTCCGGCGGGCGGGGGGCTCCAGGGCGGGGCGCTCATGCCTCCCGCCGGCCGCGGCGCAGCAGCAGGTCCCGCAGCAGCGCGTCCGTCGTACGGACGACGCTCCCGCGCGCGCTCCACCGCAGCGCGATGGTGTGTTCCTCGGCGGAGAACGCGGCGACGGCGTCGGCGACGACGAACGGTTCGAAGCCGTTCATCGCGGCGTCGGCGGCGGTCAGGAGGACGCCCTGGTGGGCGTACATCCCGCAGACCACGAGCTGGTCGCGGCCGTCGTCGCGCAGGAGACGGCCCAGGTGGCTGCGGAGGAAGGCGTTGGGGCGGGCGCCGTCGAGGAGGTGTTCGCCGGGGCGCGGGGTGAGCGGCGCGAGGACGGGGCCGCCGGAGTCCTCGGCGCTGAACACGACCGGCATGCCGAGCGCCCCGGCGAGTTCGCGCAGGGCGGTGACGTTCTCGACGAGTTCGACGACGGGTGACTTTCCGGCGGGGAACGCCTCGGCGAACCGGTCCTGCATGCCGTGGACCAGGAGGGCGCCGCGCGCCGGATCGAGGGACCACGAGACGTGCGAGAGGGGGAGCGCGGAGGCGTCGGGCATCGGATAGGGGGCGATGCTCGGCTGGCCCATGGGCGGTTCCCTCCCCGTGCGTCACGAACCCCGACAGGAGGATTAGGTTAGCCTAAACTAACTATCGTGCGCATCGATGGAGAGCGCGGCCCCCTCCGGTTGTCCCTCAGCACGAGGGGACCGCGTGACCTCCCAGACAGGAAGGCGCGACGCCAAGAGCAGGCGTGCGTCTCCATGGTGGACGGCCCGGCGCGATCAGCGGCCGGAAGGCGCCCGAAGTCCCCGAAAGTGTTCATCGCGGCCGATTCCCCCACACCGGACGCGCCGATACGGTACAAGCGAGCGCGCGCTCATTTGTTCCGGGCACCCCGGGCCGCGTTGAGCGGCGGGCGGCCGACACACCATGCTGGCGGGCGACTCCCTCGCGGCGCCTCAGCACCGCCGCGCGGGGGCCTTCCAGACCCGAGGTTTCCAGGAAGGTCCGATGACCAGCAAGCAGGTGACGTCATGACGTTATCCCCGACGTCCCCGAACCCCGAGGAACCCGCCGCCCGGCCCGTACGGCGGCGCGGCCGGCCCCCGGAGGCGATCGAACCGCAGATCGGCCCCACCCACCGCGCGTGGCTGGAACCCGTCCGCACCCGCCTGTTCGCCAGCGGCCTCACCCTGGACGAACTCGTCGGCCGCTCCGGCTACTCGAAGACCCGCATCTCCGAACTCCTGCGCGGCAAGGGCTACTACCCCGGCTGGGCCATCACCTACAGCGTGGTCCGCGCCCTCGACATCCCCGTCCGGCCGATGCGCCGCCTGTGGACGTCCGCCGCGCACGAGGCACACAAGAGCTCCGGCTGGATCGAGAACCGCGTGGACGACGCACGGCCCCCCGACAGCGAGCTCCCGCCCGTCGCGCACCGCGGCTTCACCGAGGCGATGGCCCACCCGTACACCGCGTACGCGCACGCCTTCCTCCAGTCCGAGCAGCGCGCCCGCACCACCGTCGGCGAGGTCTTCGACATCCTCTGGCTCACCTGGGACCAGGCCGTCGCCGCCCCCGACACCCGCCGCCACGCCTGGCACCTGCTGCGCGCCAGAGTCCTGCACCGCGCCCACCGCAGGCCCGACGGCCGCCCCGACCTGCGCGCCGCCGCCTTCGCCACCGAGGCCCAGGCCCGCATCCACGACCTCGGCGAACGCTTCGCCCACATCGAGCGGTTCACCCGCTTCTTCGACGCCGTCGCCGCCCTCCCCGAGGACCAGCGGGACGTCGTCGTCCTGCGCTACCTCTGCGGCATCGACCAGCACGCCGTCCCCGGCGTCCTCGGCCTGTCCCCGGCCATCACCCACACCCTGGACCACCACGCCCGAGGCGCACTGGAACTCCAGGGCCCCCACCTCGACGAACCGGGAGCGACCACCCCGTGACGACCGCCATCGACGACCTGCTCGTCCAGTCCCTGCTGCTGCGCCACCCCCGCGTCCCCGGCGACGTCGTCCCCTACGAGGAGGAGTACGACGACGAGGCGCCCGCCGCCGACGCCCCCGGCGACCCCTGCGCCGCCCGCTCCCTCGACGCCCTGTGCGAGGCAGCCCTCCTGCACTGCACCCCCGACGGGCTCGCCGACTTCGTCACCGACCAGCTTCCCGAGCCGCCCGTCGCCTGGACCCTCGGCTGCGCCCTGCACCTCGCCGGGCTCCAGAGCGGCGCCCGCTTCTGGTGGCAGTACGCGGCCGGCGCCGGGGACCGCGCCGCCGCCTACAGCCTCCACCTGCACCACCTCGCGCAGGGCGACCCGCACGCCGCCGCGCTCTGGCGCGCCCAGGCGAGCGCCGAGGACGACCTCATCGGGACCGACACCGACACGGCGACCGTGCTGCGGGTGCTGAGCCGGCTCACCGAACAGGCCGCGCCCCGCCCGCACACCCCGGCCGCGACCGCCGTCATGGACTTCGTCCGCACGGCCGTCGCCATCGGCTACGACCGCCACCCCGGCTTCGAGATCCCGTTGCCGGGACCGGACTTCGCGGTCCACCTGGAGATCATCGCCGCCGCGACCTCGACCC
>NZ_LIRL01000477.1 GCF_001419795.1 Streptomyces niveiscabiei | reverse complement strand
CCCCACCCCCGAGACGACCTGACCCCGGCGTTCTTCGAGCCTGAAGACATAGCCCCGCGGATCCCCGGCCAACTCCCCGTCAAGGTAAGCGGCGTACTCCCGCACGCGCCCCCGCTCCCGCACGACCATCAGGGTCCAGTGCTCGTCCTCGTCGCAGCCGGCGGAGGGGGCCTCCTCGGCGGCGGTGACGAGCCGACGCAGTTCCTCCGGGGTACGGAGTCGAAGGAGCGCTGCACGTCAGAAAGGCAGGTCCCGTTTTTCTCCCAGGAGCTGTCACGGACCCGCCCCCCGTCTTGTCACATCAGGAAGGCGGCATCGAGTCGCCCAGGACAAGGAGGGGTTCGTGGAGCGGCAAGCGGTGTATGTGCTCGATCCCACAGGTGCTGAACGGGAGGTCGAGCATCGGGTGTTGCGGGAGCGAGGCCCGGTGACGCGGGTGGACATTCTCGGGGTGGAGGTCTGGGCCGTATCCGAGCCCGGGCTGCTCAAGGAGTTACTGACCGACCCAGACGTCTCCAAGGACGCCCGGGCGCACTGGCCGGAGTTCGCCGAGGTCGTGCCCCGATGGCCGCTCGCCCTATGGGTGGCCGTCGAGAACATGTTCACGGCGTACGGCGGGAACCACCGCCGGCTGCGCCAGATGGTCGCGCCGTCGTTCACGGGGCACCGGATCAAGGCGCTGGCACCGACGGTGGAGCGGATGGTCGCCGGACTCCTGGACGCGCTACCGGCCGGCCGAGGCGTCGTGGATCTGCGGGAGCACCTCGCGTACCCGTTGCCCATCGCCGTCATCAGCCACTTGCTGGGCGTACCGCAGGACCGGGCGAACGACTTCCGCGAAGTCGTCGACGGCGTCTTCGACACGACGCTCACCCCCGCCCAGGCTCAGGCCAACACCGCGCTGCTGTACGAGAAACTCGCCCAGCTGATCCGTACGAAGCGAGACGCCCCCGGCGACGACCTCACCTCCCAGTTCATCGCGGCCCGCGACGACGACGGCACCGGTTTCACCGAGGACGAGCTGCTCGGGACGATGGTGCTGATGCTGAGCGCGGGGTACGAGACGACGGTGAACGTCATCGACCAGGCGATCACGCTCCTGCTGACACACCCCGATCAGCTGGCCCTGGTCCGTGCCCAGCGGTACGGGTGGAGGGACGTCGTCGAGGAGACCCTCCGCCTGGAACCGGCGGTCACGCACCTGCCGTTGCGCTACGCCCTCAAGGACCTCACCCTCCCCGGCGGCACGACGATCGCGAAGGGCGAGCCGATCCTCGCCTCGTACGGCGCCGCGAACCGGCACGGCGCGAACGCGGACGCCTTCGACATCACCCGCGTCGACAAGGACCACCTGGCATTCGGCCACGGCGTCCACTTCTGCCTGGGCGCCCCGCTGGCCCGCCTGGAGGTGACGGAGGCGCTGCGCCAGTTGTTCGAACGCTTCCCGGACGTCCGCCTGGCGGTCCCCGCGACCGACCTCCGCCCGCTGGCCTCCCTGATCAGCAACGGCCACCAGGAACTCCCGGTGCACCTGGGGAACCCGGCGTAAACCTATGCCGGGTTCCTCGGCCACCCCTCCACGCCGATCACCCCCGGCCCAGAGGCAGTCCGGTGGGGCACGTCCAGGGCGTGGCAGGCGTCTGAGGGCCAGGTCAGTTCGTACAGGTGGGCCGGAACTCGTCCCGGTTGTGCCCGACGACCAGTTCCACGTCCGCGTCAGCGCGGTCGGTCCCCACCGGTCGAGGTGGTCCCGCATTCGCAGGCCCACCTCGGCTTCGGGGAGCCTGCGGGGGTGTACGGCGGAGAGGTCGCCGGCCGTCGGCCGCAGCCCGAGTTCTGCGGCGAGGGCGCGGGCGATGTCCCGGGCCAGTGGGGCGGTGAACAAGCCGCTGGGGACGCTCTGTGCGATGGCTCGCCGGAACAGTCCCCGTGCGCACGACATCGTCATCAGCGCGGCGATGGGCCTGGCGCCCGCCGACTGCCCGAAGACGGTGACGCGACCGGCGTCGCCGCCGAACCCGGCGATCGAGTCGCGCACCCACTCCAGGGCGACGACCTGATCGAGGAGCCCCCGGTTGGCGGGGGCGCCCTCGATGAGCTCGAACCCCTCGGCGCCGACGCGGTAGTTGACGAGGATCACTCCGCCCACGCGGGCCAGGCGTCCGGCGTCGGCGGTGTCGCCGAACCTGTAGCCGCCGCTGCACAAGCCAGACCATGACGGTGAGCCAGTCGTCGCCGCCCGCAGAGGGGCCGTTGTCCTGCGGGACCGGCGGCCCGAAGGCGAGGCGTCCCAGGGCTGCGGCGGGCGCGGGGCCGCGAACCGCAGCTCCCCCACCGGAGGCCTGGCGTAGGGGCGGCGAGGCCGTTCTCCCGGCGGCCTCGGACCGTTCCCGCGGCCGGGCGCACCTTGGCCGTCCTCGTATCGTCAGACCGGGACGGACGGAGGACATTTCCTTCTCCGGAAGGTCTGTCGGATGTCACCCGGAACCCGCACAATCGGGCCATGACGATCACCGGGGGCGCGGCGACTCCTCAGCACACCAGGCCGTTGGAGCTCGTCCGGGGCGTGCTGGCCGGCGGGGTGATCGGGGTGTCGCTGGCCGCGTTCGTCGTCGGGATCGTCCTGGAACGGGTGCCGCTGCTGGTCGGCGCGCTGGTCCTGCCGGCCGTGTACGGGCTGCTGGTGCTGCTCGCCGGCGCGCCGGCACGGACGCGGGCGCGGGCCGTGGCGCCGCGTACGTCGCTCGCGGTGATCGAGAGCCGGGAGGTCACCCGGGGCGAGACCACCGATGTGCCGGTGACGTTCGAGGTGACGGTCGCGCCGGACGAGGCGTACGCCTTCCGGGTCCGGTTCAGGCAGGACGTCAACGTCGCCGACCTGCCCGACTACCGGCCGCGCGACGTCGTGGTGGTGGCGTACCCGCCGGACGAACCGTGGAAGGCGCGGATCGTGCGGCGGCCGACGCCGGAGTGGGAGGAGCGGGCGGCGGGCGCGCGCCTGGACCCGGTGCCGGGTCCGGTCCTGGAGAGCGATCCGGCGCAGGGGTGCGCGACCGGGTTCCTCACGCTGGTCGCGCTGCTGCTGGGGGCGGCGGCCGTGGTGTACGGGTTCCGGGGCGACCTGTTCGACTCCGACTCCCCCGCGAAGCCGTCGTCGTCCTCGTCGTCCTCGTCGTCCTCGTCGTCGTCGTCGAACACGTCGACGACGTCGACCACGGTGACCGTCACTTCGTCCACCGGGACCGTCGCCCTCGGCCCCGGCCAGTCGATGCTCGACCCCGGTGAACTGCGCCGGTCGGTCGAGTCGTTGGATCAGGGGAACCGCCGCAGGGCGATCACCGTCGTCGTACAGGAACGGCTCCTGACGGTCGTCTTCTCCCCCGTTTCCTCCCCCGGTGACGGTGCCGCCGGGTTCGATCCCCGGTCCCTGCCCTTCGACCGCGTCCCCGCGCTGGTCGAGGAGGCCGGGTCCGGGCTCGGCGCGCCGCGCGTGTGGCGGCTCACCGCCGACGGCGCGGCTCTCCAGGTCACGGTGACCGGGCGGGGCGGTACGAAGTCGCTGGAGGCGGACGGGAAGGGCACGGTCGTACGTCGAGGGTGAGGGAGGGCGCGTGGAGGTGTACCTCGCGTTGTGGTGCGCGGTGCTGGGCGTGGCCGCGCTGGCCGGGTACGGCAGGTCGCTGTCCGGGATGACCAAGGCGCAGCGGACGGTGCGGGCACCCGGGCGGATCGAGCGGGTGCGGGAGCCGAGGCACGGGGGGTCGTGCCGGGGCGGGGTGTCCGTGGTCGTCACCTACGTCGAGCCGGAGACCGGGCAGCAGGTCACCGTCACGAACGAGGGCGAGCGCGGCGAGAAGATCACGGAGGCGTGGGCGGGCCGGGAGATCGAGGTCAACCATCCGCGCGGCAGGCCGCACGCCTACGCGTTCGCCACCACGCCGACCGAGCCCGGCCGGGGGCTCGGCTGGCCGAACTTCGCGGTGTTCCTGATGTACGCCGGGTGCGTGGTGTACCTCGCGGTCGAGTACGCGTGGCCGTGGGCGCTGGTCGGGTGCTGCGGGCCGTTGGCCGTGCTGGGCGCGCTCCACCTCCCGGAGAACGTCCGCGAGAGCCGGGCCCGCAAGGAGCGGCTGGCCTCGATGGTCGCCGTACCGGGGAAGGTGATCGCGGTCCTCAAGGACGTCAGCACGGACTCCGAGGGCAGTACCACGACCACCATCACGCCGGTCGTCGCCTTCACGACCGCCGACGGCCGGGCCGTCACGGCGCACTGCCGGTCCGGCATCCCGGACCCCACCGCCTCGTACGGCCGTGACGTCACCGTCCACCACGACCCCGCCGACCCCGCCCGCTTCGTCTTCGACCCGGCGGCCGAACTCCGCTCCGAGAACCGGGAGGTGCCGCTCGTCGCCCTCGTGGTGGCGGTGCTGGCGGGAGCGGCGGCGGTGGGGGCGGTCCTGCTGCTCTGAGGCGTCGTGAGCGGGGGCGTCCGTCGGCCCTTCTCAGCGCGGGTTCCCCGGGTTAGCGTTCCTCCCGTGGATCAAGAACGGCGTTTCGACCACTGTCCCTGGCTGTTCCCCGACGAGGCCACCGACGAGGAGCGGGCCGTCCAGCGGGAGCGGCAGTCCGGCATCGGCGGGGACACCGTGGTCGGCGAGCGGTGTTACGTCGCCGGCTCGGCGGCCGTGTTCCCCGACCGGCTGCGGCTCGGGGACGACTCGTACATCGCCGCGCACGCCTATGTCACCGGGGAGTTGACGACCGGGACCGACTGCACGGTGAACCCGTTCGCGACGGTGCGGGGGACGGTCGTCCTCGGGAACGGGGTGCGGATCGGGGCGCATACGTCGCTGCTCGGGTTCAACCACTCCATGGCGCCCGACCGGCCGGTGTACCGGCAGCCGTTGACCAGCCGGGGGATCACCGTCGGGGACGACGTGTGGATCGGGTCGCACGTGGTCGTGCTGGACGGGGTGTCCATCGGGGACCACTGCGTGATCGGGGCCGGGGCGGTGGTGACGAAGGATCTTCCGGCGTGGACGATGGCGGCGGGGAACCCGGCACGGCCGTTGCGGGACCGGCGGGAGACGAAGGCGGAGGCGGGGGCTGCGAAGGGGGTCGTGCAGGCAGCTTCGGATCCGGCGGAGGCCACACAGGCGGGTGCGCCGAGGACTGACGCGCCGGAAGTCGTGCACACCGACCCCCTCGCCCGTTTCGCCGAGACCGTCCGCGCCCAGGCCGCCGACGTCATCGGCCGTTGCTGGGACGGCGACCGGTACGTCGACCGGCCCGGGGCCGCGCCCACGCTGCGCGCGCACTGCGACGCCGTCGAGATCGCGGATCTGCTGCTCGGTGCCGTGCCGGAGCAGTTGACGGCCGAGGAGCACGTGAAGCGGCTCGCCGGTACGCAGGACCCGCGAACCGGGCTCGTGCCGGAGTTCGGTGAGGCGGTGCCGGTGCCGGAGGGGGACGGGTTCATCGGGGACGGTTCCGCGCTGTACCACGTGCTGTCCGTGGGGTACGCGCTCGACCTGCTGGGCTCCGCCTTCCCTCAACCGGTGCGCGGCGTCCGGGACATGACGGCCGCTCAACTCACCGCGCGGCTCGACGAGTTGCCGTGGCGGGACAGTGCGTGGGGCGGCGGGGCGTGGATCGACGCGTGGGCGACGGCCGCGCACTGGACCGTACGGCAGGGTGCCGGCGTACAACCCGGCGCCCTGGAAGCCCTGTTCGGCTGGCTTCTCACGCGCGTCGACCCGTGGACCGGCATGTGGGGCACCCCGTCCTCCGAAGCCGGGCGCCTCCAGGTCGTGAACGGGTACTACCGCCTCACTCGGGGCTCGTTCGCCCAGTTCGGCCTCCCGGTCCCGCACCCGGAGCGGGTCGTGGACACGGTGCTCGACCACTCCCGCGACCCCCGCCACTTCGGCCCCGGCCGGGACAACGCGTGCAACGTCCTGGACGTCGCGCACCCGCTGTGGCTGTGCGGACGCCAACTGGACGGCTACCGTTCGGCGGACGTACGGGCCTGGGCGCAGCGGCAGCTCGCCGTGGTCCTCCCCCGCTGGCAGGACGGCCGGGGTCTGGCCTTCGCGTCCGGTGAACCCGGCTTGCAGGGTACGGAGATGTGGCTGGCCATCATCTGGTACCTGGCCGACCTGACCGGCCGCGCCGACACCCTCGGCTACCGCCCACGCGGCGTCCACCGCCCCGAACCCGCCGGAGCCCTCCGATGAACCGCGAAGCCGAGAACGTCCGGCGGGCCTGGGCCCGTGTCACCGAGTGGCTCGCCCGGCACGCCCCGAGAAACGCGGCCTCCCTCTGCGCCCCCGCACGGCCGAAGGAGATCACCGACGCCGAGGAGTCCCTCGGCGTCGGCTTCCCGCAGGAGCTGTGGACGTGGCTGCTGGCCAACGACGGCGTCCGCATGGCCAACGGGCATCTCGCCGAGCCGGACGGGCACTTCCTGCCGTCGGGCTGGCATCTCCTGTCGGTGGACCAGATCGTGCAGGTCTACCGGAGGCGTTCCGGGTACGCGGCCATGGAGCCGTCCCCGGACCCGGATCCGGTGGTCCTGGCCTGGCATCCCGACTGGGTGCCCTTCGCCGTCGAGACGGACTGGCTGTACGGCCTGTTCCTCGACACCGCGACCGGTGAGGTGGGCGAGTGGAGCGACGGGGACCTGAACAGGTTCGGTGTCCACGCCTCGCTCGCCGCCTACTTCGACTTCCTCGCGGACGGGATGCGCGACCGGGGCAGGGTCGAGGACGGCCGTCTCAGGTGGTGACGTCAGCTGTAGAAGTTCTTCTCCCAGCGGTGCTCGGCGAGGATCGCCAACTGCTCGGCGGTCAGCGGCGGTTCGCCGGAGAGCGCCGCGTTGCGTTCGACGTTGGCCAGTGACCGCATCCCGACGATGACCGTGGAGACGGCCTGTCCGGCGAGCGCGAACCGCAGGGCGACGGAGGGGAGTTCGGCGGGCTCGATCCCCAAGTCGGCGACGAGCGCGTCCACTCGGCTCGCGACCTGCGCCGGGCGGTCGTCGCGGAAGTACCAGTTGCGCCAGTCGCCCTCGGGGAAGGCGACGCCGGGCCGGACCGTGCCGGTGAGGGCGCCCTCGTCCAGGGCGACCCGCACGATGACGCCGACGCCGTGCTCCTCGCAGGCGGGCAACAGGGCGTCCGCCGGGGTCTGTTCGAAGATGTTGTAGATGACCTGGACGGTGTCGAGGACGCCGGTGCGCAGGACGCTCAGCACGTTCTCGGGCTGGTGGTCCTTGACGGAGATGCCGAAGTACCGGATCTTTCCCTCTTGTTTGAGGTCGGCGACCGTCTCCAGGAGGTCGCCCCGGCCGGTCCACTCGTCCTCCCAGGTGTGGAGCTGGAGCAGGTCGACGTGGTCGCGGCCGAGTTCGCGCAGGCTCGTCTCCAGGCTGGCGCGCAGGTGGGCGCCGGGGAAGGTCTCCATGGGGTCGAGTCCGCTGGTCGCGAGGGACACCGGCACCTTCGGACCGGCCTTGGTCGCCACGAACACGGTGTCGCCGGGGCGTTCGCGCAGCGCGCGTCCGACGACGCGTTCGCTGCGGTCGTACGCCCTGGCCGTGTCGATGAAGGTGACGCCCAGGTCGAGCGCGCGGTGCAGGGCGCGGACGCCGGAGTCGTCGTCGGCACCGACCCAGGCGCCCTGGCCCAGCCCCCAAGCGCCGTAGCCGATCTCGGACACGGTCGGGCCGGTGCGGCCGAGTTCGCGGTTGCGCATGTGCTGTCCAGACTTCCTGTACGACGGTCCCGGTGATCTTCGACGACCGTACCGGCGGCGCTGTGCGGTCGCCACCGGCACGGGATCACCGAAATTTTCAGTCCCCCCCGGGGGACGCGCCTCACCAGCCGTGTGTGAGGACGTCGTCCAGCGCCGCGACGAACACGTCCGCGTCGTCCCGGGTCAGGCAGAGCGGCGGTTTGATCTTCAGGACGCACTGCCGGTCCGACGTCGGCTGCATGATCACGCCGAGTTCGCGGAGGCGTTCGCAGATCGCGGTGGTCTCCTCGGTGGCCGGCTCCAGGGTCGTGCGGTCGCGGACGAACTCCACGCCGAGGTAGAGGCCGCTGCCGTGGACGGCGCCGATCAGCTCGTGCCGGTCGGCGAGTTGCCGCAGGCGCTCCTTCAAGTGCCCGCCGACGTCGAGGGCGTTGGCCTGGAGGCCCTCGTCCCTCAGCGCGTCCAGCACCGCGAGGCCGACCACCGAGCTGACAGGGCTGCCGCCCGCCGAGGAGAAGAAGTAGCCCTGCGTGCGGTAGGCGTCCGCGATCTCCCGGCGTGTGACGACCGCGCCGAGGGGGTGCCCGTTGCCCATCGCCTTCGCGACCGTGACGATGTCCGGTACGACGCCCTGCTGTTCGAACCCCCAGAAGTGGGTGCCGAGCCGGCCGTAGCCGACCTGGACCTCGTCGGCGATGCAGAGCCCGCCGGCCGCGCGGACCGCCTCGTAGACCTGTGTCAGGTAGCCGTCGGGCAGGGGCATGCCGCCCGCGTTGCCGTAGAAGGGTTCGCAGATGAACGCGCCGGGGCGGACAGCGGCGATGCGCGCGGCGGCCTGCGGGGCGTACCGGTGGGCGTCCTCGCCCCGGTGCAGGCCCCGGTAGGAGTTGGGGGCGGCGACCGTGTGGACCCAACTCGGGCGGGAGGCCAGGGCGTTGGGGTTGTCGGCGATTGAGGTGGAGACGGCGTCGCTCGCGAACGTCCAGCCGTGGTAGGCCTCTTCGACGGCGACGGTGTCCTGTCGGCCCGTTGCCGCCCAGGCGAGCCTCAGGGCCAGGTCGACCGCTTCGGAGCCGCTGTTCACGAGGAACACGGTGTCGAGGCCCTCGGGGAGCAACTCCGTGAGGCGTTCGGAGAGTTCGACGACCGAGGCGTAGTGGAAGCGGGAGTTGGTGTTCAGCTTGCGCCACTGCTTGTGGACCGCGTCGCTCAGGGCGG
>NZ_LIRL01000476.1 GCF_001419795.1 Streptomyces niveiscabiei | reverse complement strand
GCGCTGGCCGGGGAAGGTGAGGGGACGGTCGTCTTCAACGCGGCTCCGCATGCGCGGGGCGGGGTGGCGGCGTTCGGGGCGGTGCCTCGGGAGGGGCTGCCGGAGACGCCGGTGAAGCCGCACCTCAAGGAAGTCGAGTCTGATAATCAGACGTTCGTCCTCGACAACGGCATCGTCCGCGTCACCATCGACTCCCGTGGCCTCGTCACCTCCGCCTACGACCTCGAAGCCGACCGCGAGGCCCTCGCCCCCGGCGCGGTCGGCAACCTCCTCCAGCTCCACCAGGACTTCCCGAACCAGTGGGACGCCTGGGACCTGGACGTCTTCTACCGCAACTCCGTCCGCGACCTCACCGAGGCCGAGTCGGTCACGGCGACCGAGGACGGCGTCCACGTGGTCCGCGTGTTCGGCGACTCGCGGATCGAGCAGACGCTGACCCTGCCCGCCGGTTCGCGCCGCCTGTCGGTCGACACGGTCGTCGACTGGCACGAGCGGGAGAAGGTCCTCAAGGCCGCGTTCCCCCTGGACGTCCGCGCCGCGCACTCCACCGCCGAGATCCCCTTCGGCCACGTGGAGCGCCCGACCCACACCAACACCACGTGGGACGCCGCCAAGTTCGAGATCTGCGCGCACCGCTACCTGCACGTCGGCGAGCGCGACTGGGGCGCGGCCCTGGTCAACGACTCCTCGTACGGCCACGACGTCACGCGTGACGTCCGCGCCGACGGCGGCACGACGACCACGATCCGCCTCACCCTGCTGCGCGCGGCCCTCTTCCCGGACCCCGACCAGGACCAGGGCACGCACCGCCTGTCCTACGGCCTGCTGATCGGCGCCCAGGTCGCGGACGCGGTGCGCGAGGGGTACCGGTTCAACCTGGCCGAGCGCACGGTCCAGGGCTCGGCGACGGTCGCCCCGCTGGTCGCCGTCGATGACGAGGGTGTCGTGGTCGAGGCGGTCAAGCTCGCCGACGACCGCAGCGGCGACGTGATCGTCCGCCTCTTCGAGTCCCGGGGCACACGCGCCCGCGCCACCCTCACGGCCGGTTTCCCGCTCGCCTCGGCCACGGTGACGGACCTGCTGGAACGCCCGCTGGAGGGCGAGTCGGCGGAACACGCCGGCGACGAAGTCCGGTTCTCGCTGCGGCCGTTCCAGATCCTCACCCTGCGGCTCGCGCGGCAGCCGTAGGGATACGTTCCAGGACCCCTCCCGCGAACACGTCGTACAGCGGGAGGGTCTCCAGGTGCACGTACCCGATGTGGCAGTCGCACACGGCGAGCGGGCAGGCGCGCGGCTGCAACGCGGCCCGGTAGGAGCCGTCGTAGAGGTTGCCGAGTTCGGCGCGGACGAAGTGGCAGCGCCTGACCGTCCCCTCGCCGTCCACCGAGATCACCGACTCGCCGGTGCGGCACGGGAGTCCGGCGCTGGGGTGCGGGTGGCGACTGTACGGGAAGAGGGGGTCGAGGCCGGTCCAGTCGGCGGCGGAGGCGTCGTCGTAGGTGTGGCCCTCGGCGGCGTTCACCCACAGGTAGACGTGGTCGGGGAGGGCGGCGCGCAACTGCCGTGCCGCGTCGAGGTGTTCGGGCAGGCCGACGATGCCGACGCTGTAGCGGATCCCCTGCGCCGCGAGGTCGTGGCACTTCGCGAGGAAGCGGTCGTAGGGGGTCTGGCCGGGGTGGTAGGTGCACCACAGGGCGAGGGTGTCGGGGTCGGCGTCGGTCAGCCAGTCGGTGCGGCAGCTGAGGTTGGTCTGGACGGCGACGCGGCGGATGTGCGGGAGGTGGGAGAGGGCGACCAGCGCGCGGCGGTACCAGGAGCGGGTGAGGGCCTCACCCCAGGGGGTGAAGAGGATGCTCAGGCGGTCGTCGGTCTGGTGCCGGGCCCAGTCGGTGAAGCGGTCCAACGCGGCGCGGTCCGCGCGGAGTTGGGCTGTGCTGTCGCGGCGCTTGGCGAACGGGCAGTAGGGGCAGTCGTAGTCGCAGGAGGCGAGCGGGCCCCGGTAGAGCAGGGTGAGGTCCATCGCGGGGGCTACTTCCTCTCGTAGGCGGCCATGCGGTGGCGTACCGCCGGGGAGAAGAGTTCGGGCCCGATCGCGTCGGAGTGCGCGAGGCCCTCGGGGGTGAGCTTCAGCCGACCGTCCGTCTCCGTCAGCCAGCCGCGTTCGGCCATGCGCGTCAACTCCGGCCCGAAGTGCTCCCGTTGGCCTTCTGCGGGCAGCCCTTCGGCCTGGAGCAGGGATTGCAGGAGATACCGGCGCCGCCGCTCGTCGTCGTCCATCGCGAAGCCGGTCTCCGCGTGTGCGAAGTCCTCGGTGGCCACGTAGTCGTCGATGATCTGGCGTATCTCGCTCATCCCCACCGCGTAGTCGAAGGAGTAGTGCACCTCCCGCGTGTACGACCGCGCCCCGCAGCCGAGTCCGACCATGCCGTCCGTCTGGCAGGCGTAGTCGTCGGCGCCCTGGTCCGGGGCGTCCGCGCGGCGGAACATCCGCATCGAGTGCTGGACGTACCCCCGGGCGAGGACGTGGTCGCGGCCCGACCGGTAGAGCCGCAGCCGCTGCTGGTCCCACGCCGGGTCGGGGGCGTCGGGCGCGCGGCGGCCCAGCCCGGTGCCGGGGCGGACGTACAGGGGGTAGAGGTACAGCTCCTCGGGGTGCCAGGCCAGCGCCGCGTCGAGGGAGTTGAGCCAGCTCGCGTCCGTCTGGCCGTCGATGCCGTAGATGAGGTCGATGTTGAGGACGGGGATGCGGGCGTCCCTGATCCTGCCGAGCGCCGCCTCGACGTCCGCGCGCTTCTGCGGGCGGACGGCGGCTCGCGCCTCGGTGTCGTCGAAGCTCTGGACGCCGAGGCTGAGGCGGGTGGTGCCGCGGTCGGCGAGGACCTGGAGGCGGTCGGCGGTGGCGGTCGCGGGGGACGCCTCGACGGAGAGGGGGATGGCCTTCAGGTCGGCGCCCATGCGGAGTTCGGCGAGGTCGCAGAGGCGGTCGAGTTCGGCGGCGGTCAGGAAGGTGGGGGTGCCGCCGCCGAACGCCGCTGTGGCGAAGCGGGGTTCGGTGAGGGCTTCGCGGGCTGCCTTAGCCTGGCGTTCGAGCGCGTCGAGGTAGGCGGTGGTGAGGCCGTCGGGGGCGCCGATGCGGGTGAAGAGGTTGCAGAAGCCGCAGCGGACTTCGCAGAAGGGGATGTGGAAGTACAGGGAGAGGGCGTTCGTCGGTTCGTCCGCCCAGAGCTTGGTGAGGGGCGGGCGGTCGTCGAGTTTCCGGTACGCCGTCTTGTGGGGGTAGGCGTACACGTACGACTGGTAGGGGCTCGTGGTCACGCTGTCTCCCCCTGGTTCAGGACGAATTGGGCGTACGGCACCGTCCACACCGAGGGGTGGCCCAGGCGGTGGCCGGTGTAGCCGTCGTCGCCGTAGGCCGTGCCGTGGTCGGAGCAGACGATCGTGAAGCAGGGGCGGCGGCTGCTCGCGGCGGTGAAGAGGCGGCCGATGTGCCGGTCGACGTACTCCAGGGCGGCGGCGTGGGTGGCGCGGGTGTCTCCGGCCTCGCGGGTGGCGCCGGGGAGGTGGAACCAGTTGGGCTGGTGCAGGGCCGAGACGTTCACGAAGAGGAACAGCCGCTGGTCCTGCGGGAGTCCGGCGACGACCTGTTCGGCGCGGGTGACCTGGTTCTCGAAGGAGTGGGGTGAGGTGACGCCGAACTCGGGTTCCCAGTGGGCCTCTTGGAAGAGGCCGGGCAGGACCGTGCCGAGCGGGCCCCGGAGGTTGAAGAAGCCGACGCCGCCGACGCACACCGTGCGGTAGCCCTCGTTCGCCAGGCCGGAGACCAGGTCGGGGGTGTCGTACACGAAGGTGCCGTCGGCCGTCGTCTCGCTGCCCGCGAAGCGTGCCGCGAACAGGCGCGGGTGCGGGCCCGGGGCGGCCGGGGTGGGCAGGAAGCCCGCGAAGATGGCCTGGTGGGAGGCGTAGGTGAAGCTGCCGGGGGCGTGCCGTTCCTCCCAGCGGCCGTCGGGGAGGTGGCGGGCGAGGTGCGGGATGCGGCCCTCGGCGGCGAGTTCGGCGGCGACGTCGTACCGCAGGGTGTCGAGGGTGACGAGGAGGAGGTCGTGGCTGCCGACGATCCTCGCCATGTCAGGCGTGTGCATGGGTGGTTCTTCCGTGGTTCCGGGCGGGGTTGGCGGTGAGCCGTCGGGCGTGGGCCGGTGCGGCGCGGATCTGGGCCGCGTACGTGTCGAGGCCCTCCGCGCCGCTGCCGGGCAGGCCCGTGAGGCCGGGGAGGAGGTCGCCGAAGGCGTTGACCTCGCCGACGACGGCGCCGCGCCAGCCGACCGCCGGCAGCAGGTCGACGCCGACGCACAGCGTGCGCGGGAAGCAGGCGGCGGCCTGTTCGGCCACCCCGAGGACGTCGCTCCAGCGCGCCCCCGCCTCCTCGACCGCCGCGCGCGCCTCGTCGAGGTCGCCTCTACGGCCGCCCAGGTGCAGGTTGGTGAGCGGGGAGCCGCTGGTGCGGACCACCGCGTGCGTGGCGCGTCCGGCGACGACCACGACCCGCAGGTCCGCCGCGCGGGCCCGCTGGGACGCCTTGGGGAACCAGCGTTCCAGGTGGAGGCGGTCGGGGGCGAGCCGGTCGACGATCGCGGCGATCTCGCGTTCGCTGTCGTAGCGGCGGACCTTGAGGGAGTTGAACAGCCGCCCGTCCGGGGCGCGTTCGACGGACGTGGTCGCGCGGATCCGGCCGCCGCCCGCCGTCTCGACCGCGAGGACGCCGGACGCGGAGGAGCCGTGCGCGGGCTTCACGAAGAGCCTCGGCATGCGGTGCTCGCGCATCAGGGCGCGGACGTCGTCCCAGCCGGTGACGTCGGTGGCGGGCGAGTACGGGACGGGGACTCCGGCCGCCGTCAGGCGTGCGTGGCAGCGGCGTTTGTCGAACAGCACCGCCAGGTCGTCGGGGTCGTCGAGGCGGGTGCCGCCGCGCAGGGTGGCCAGGGTGGCGAGGAAGGCGTCGTACCAGCGGGCGGAGCCTTCGACCCGGGTGGGGTCGTCGGCGGCGCGCAGGGCGCGGTCGACGCCGGGGTTCTCGCCGGGTGAGTCGAGGCGGACGAGTTCGCCGGGGGTGAAGTCGGCGCCGCCCGCCGTGAGGACGTCCGCCCAGGCCAGGATGCGCGGGGCCGGGAGGCCGGCCGCGCGGGCCGCGTCGGTGAAGAGGGTGACGCGGCGGTTCTCGGGGTTGCCGACGACCGTGAACGCGGGCGGCATCGGTGTCACTCCCCCACGGCCACGTAACGCCACACCGTGCCGTCGTCCTCCTCGTCGTCCTCCGCGTCGTCGCGGTCGAGGAAGAGGTCGACGCCGGCCGGGGTCAGGGTGTCGGTGAGGCGCTCGCGCACGGGAGCGGTCAGGTAGTTGTAGTGCAGGTCGAGCGTCTTCAGGTGGGTGAGGGGCTGGCCGGTGAGGAGGGCGGCGGCGCCGTCGTCGGTGAGGATGCCCATCGACAGGTCGAGGGTCTCCAGGCGGGCGACGACCGGCGCCGCGGCGACGGCCGCTGCGACCTGGTCCTGCATCTCGCTGTTGCGCAGGGCGAGGTGGCGCAGGCTCGGCAGGCGGGCGCCGGACAGGATCGGCTCCAGGTCGGCGATCTCGGCGTCGCCGCCGTAGTCGGGGGTGCCGAGCCACAGGTCGAGGTGTTCCAGGGCCGGGAAGTCGCAGGCGGCGACCCCGCGCACCACGCTCGCGGGCAGGCCGCCGGACTCCATGGTCAGGCGGCGCAGCGCGGTGTGCGTGACGCCGTCGATGGCCAGGTCCTGGCCGCCGCGCGTGCCCAGTTCCGCCAGTTCCGGGAAGGCCGTCAGGAGCGGGGTGACGTCCGTCTGGTGGATCCAGGAGATCTCGCACTCCTCGGACGTCATGTCCCCGAGGAACAGGGCGCGCAGCGCGGGCAGCCGGTCCTTGGCGGCGATGATCGCCTCGATCACGGTCGCCGGGTCCGTCTCGTACGCCTCCTCCCAGGCGCCGACCACGATCGCCTTCACCTTCGCACTGTCGACGCTGTCGAGGAAGCGGGCGAAGGCTGCCGTCCACTCCTGGTCGTGCTCGTACACGTGGCTCGCGACGCGCCAGGCGACGGAGTCCGCGGCGGGCTGGCGCCTGGTGTCCTTGGGGTGCGGCGCCGCGTGCACCGGCAGCTCGTGGAAGGTCTTCAGGTGCTCGTGGACGGTCATGCGACGGCTCCATGCTCGCGGCGGGTGTGGCCTGTTGCCGCAAGTTGTACCAACCGCCACTGACAGCGCGGTGCCGGGGGCGGGTTCGGGGGCGTTGTCAGTGGTGGGTCGTACGGTCGTGGTCATGAGGGCGGCGCCAGGTGTGCCGCGGTCGAGTTGGAGGGGGCTGACAACTGTTACAGGGTTCATCAGTGAATCTCAGCTTTTCTCAGTGGGCGACACGTAACGGCGTGCACTACCAGACCCCGTGGACGTGGGCGAAAGAGGGCCGCATGCCGGTCCCTGTACGCCAGACGCCGTCCGGGACGTGGCTGGTCGACGAGGTCGCCACAGAGGTGTTCGGGAGGGTTGTGGCGTACTGCCGTGTCTCTTCGGCCGACCAGAAGCCGGACCTCGACCGGCAGGTCGCCCGCGTGGTCCAGGGAGCCACCGGACTTGGTCTGCCGGTCGCGGATGTCGTCACCGAAGTCGGCTCGGGACTGAACGGACGCCGCCGCGAACTGCACCGTCTCCTGTCCGATCCGGGCGTTGCCGTGATCGTGGTCGAGCACCGCGACCGCCTCGCCCGGTTCGGCGTCGAGCACCTGGAGGCCGTGCTGTCGGCGTCCGGCCGGCGCCTGGTCGTTCTCGACCCCGCGGAGATCGCCGACGACCTGGTGCGGGACATCACCGAAGCACTGACCTCGATGTGTGCGCGCCTGTACGGGCGTCGGGCGGCGAAGACCCGGGTCGCCCGCGCGGTAGCCGTGGCGACCGGCGAGGGCGCCGAGTGAAGAAGTTCCGGCCCCAGCCCGGATCCGTGGTCCAGGCGTACCGCTTCGCGCTGGATCCCGACGCCACCCAGGAGGCCGCACTGCGTTCGCACTGCGGCGCCGCGCGTGCCGCGTACAACTGGGCCGTGGGCTGGGTCACCGCCTCGTGGTGGCAGCGCAAGGCCGAGGAGACATACGGCATCCCCGAAGAGTCGCTGACGCCATGGCGGCCGTGGTCGCTGCCCTCCCTGCGGAAGGCGTTCAACGAGGCCAAGCACACCGACCCGAGATTCTCCGGGTGGTGGGAGGAGAACTCGAAGGAGGCGTACTCCACCGGCCTGGCGAACGCGTCGTCCGCGTTCGACAACTACGCCAAGTCGAAGAACGGCAACCGGCGCGGCAAGCGGGTGAACGCACCCCGGTTCAAATCGAAGCGGAAGGCGCGTGATGCCTGCCGGTTCACCACCGGTACGATCCGCGTCGACGCCGGCGGCCGGCACGTCACCCTGCCAAGGCTGGGCACGATCCGCACGCATGAGCCCACGGCCAAGCTTCTCACTCGTGTCCAGGCCGGGACGGCCCGCATCCTGTCGGCGACCGTCCGGCATGAGCGCGGACGCTGGTTCGCCTCGTTCCAGGCCGAGGTGAAGCGCGACCTGGTGCGCGTGGCGCGTCCGGACGTGGCGGTCGGTATCGACCTCGGCGTGAAGACCCTGGCGGTGCTGGGGGACAGCGCAGGCGAGATACGTACCGTCGCCAACCCGAAGCATGACGAACGGGCACTGGGGCAACTGCGCCGGGCCTCCCGCACCGTCTCCCGGCGCCGGGGCCCCGACCGGCGCACCGGGGCGAAGCCGTCGAAGCGGTGGGAGAAGGCCAACGCCGCCCGGAACAAGGTCCACCACCGGGTCGCGAACCTTCGCGAAGACGCCCTGCACAAGCTCACCACGAGCGTCGCGGCCGAGTACGGCACCATCGTGGTCGAGGATCTCAACGTCGCCGGGATGCTCAAGAACCGGGGTCTGGCCCGCCGGATCGCCGATGCCGGTTTCGGGGAGATCCGCCGCCAGCTCACCTACAAGACCCGCCAACGCCACGCCACCCGCNNCTGGTCATCGACCGGGACGACAACTCGGCCCGCAACCTCGCCGCACTCGCGGCAGCCTGCACGACTGGTACCGGAGTGGCCGGAGACCAGGACACCACCCCGGTGGTGCCGAAGCCTCGTGGAGCCGACCGCAAGACCCGCACCACCCGCACCCGCCGCGAGGCGAGCGCGGAGCGGGCAGGTGGCACAACCCTGCCGCACCAGCGGCGGCAGACGGAAGCGAGAGACCGTACTCAAGCCCAAGCCCTCACGCTTTGGTGACGAGACGGACCTTCCGGGCCGAAAAGCCCGGAATGCTGAGAGCCGCTGAGGCTCTGAGCAACGGTGTGTCCATGTACCGGCAGGGAGACGTGCTGATCGTGTCCGTCGCCGAGGAGGCCGCTGCGGCGCATGTGGAGCGGGCGCCGAGAGAGGCGCGGGACGGGCGGGGACGGCTGGTGCTGGCGCTGGGCGAGGTGACCGGGCACGCGCACGCGGTGGTGGGTCCGGGTGAACTCGTGCGGGAGCCGGGGCCGTTCGGGCCGATGCTGCTGCATGTGCCCCAGGGCGGGCGGGTGGTGCACGAGGAGCACGCGACGATCGTGCTCCCGGCGGGGTGGTACCGGGTGGTCCGGCAGCGGGAGTACGTGCCCGGGTCGGTGCGGATCGTGGCGGACTGAGGGGCTGTGGGGATGAACGTGAACGAGTGGCGTGCCTGCGCGGCGGCGGCGGTCGCGGCGGACCGGGAGCGGGCCGAGGCGGGCGTCCGGCTCGCCTACCGGCGGGCGGGGCTGGCCGAGCCGGAGCGGATCCTGTGGGCGGGCTCGCCCCTGGAGGGCGTGGCCGTGGTCGGCTCGCTGACCGACCCCGGGGCCAGTGTCCGCGAGGCCGTGCGCAGTGAGCCGTGGGCGGTCGAACGGCGGCGCATGCACAGCGAGTTGGGTCCGGAGGGGTGGGCCGCGCACTGGTCCGCGACCGGCGGGCGGCTGTGGGAGCTGACGCAGTCGCTGGTCGAGCGGATCAGGGAGGGGGTGCTGGACGAGGTCGGCAGGCAGCGGGCGGGACAGGCCCGGCTGATCCTGCTGGACGCGATGCTGGGGCAGCATGACGCGCCGTGGCTGGCGGCGTTCGCGGGCGATGCCGAGGGGCCGTTGGACGGGCTCGCCGAGGTCTGCCGCAGCGCGGGCTGGTGGTGGGCCTTCGAGAAGGTCGCCGTCGTGTGCGAGCGGCCCGTCGAGCTGCACCGTGACGAGGCGGGGCGGCTCGACCGGGGGGACGGTCCGGCGCTGGCGTTCCCCGACGGGTTCGCGCTGTGCGCGTGGCGGGGGATGCCGGTGCCGCCGGGCTTCCTCGACGAGCTGCGGACCCTGGTGCCGCAGCGCATCCAGGCCGAGGAGAACGCCGAACTGCGGCGCGTGATGCTGGAGTTCTACGGGTACGAGCGGTATCTCGCCGACTCGGGGGCGCGGCCGGTCCACCGGGATCGGACCGGTGTCCTGTGGCGGATCGAGATGGGGATCGACGAGCCCGTGGTGATGGTCGAGGTCGTCAACTCCACGCCGGAGCCGGACGGTTCGCGGAACGTGTACTGGCTGCGGGTGCCGCCGGGTACGCGCACCGCGCGCGAGGGGGTGGCCTGGACGTTCGGCCTGTCCGCGGACGCGTACGCGCCGCTCCAGGAGACCTGACCACCCCCGCCGCCGGGCCGGGTCAGCTCAGGCCGAGGTCCGACAGCGCCGTCGTCCAGTCCGAGGCGATCGCGTTCTGGGCGTCGGTCAGGCTGACCTGGCCCGCGCAGACGGCTTTCTTGAGCCTGTTCTCGACGGTGTCCTTGTTACCGGCGGTCTTGTCGCCGTACTCGGGCTCCGGCCACAGGTTCTCGGGGTCCTTGGGGGCGCCGCCGAGTTCGAGGGGGATGAAGTGGTCCTCCTCGTAGTCGGAGGTGCTGGTGTCGCTGTAGCCGTACTCGACGATCTGCTGCTTCTTCAGGGCGGTCGTGTACGAGCTGGAGGGGCGCACGGTCGCGGTCCACCCGGAGACGCAGATGGTGGAGCCGATGGTGTCCTGCGTGACATCGGGGTTGAGGGTGCCGGGCTGGCAGGAGGGGTCGGGGAGGGGAAGGTACGACTGGCTGCACGACTGCGCGTGCGCCGTACCGGCCGTGAACGTGAGTCCGGCGGCGGCGAGGGCGAAGGCGGAGAGGGCGGTCACCACGGGGCGAGTGGTACGGGACATCTGGAGGTCTCCCGACGAAGGCCCGGCAACGGTCCGGGCGGTCGCGCACATGACAGCACTCGGAGGTTCTACGCGGATAGACGCCTTTACCGAACCCAGCCCACCTTGCCCGACGGCTTGCCCCCGCCGTGCCGCACGCTGGCAACTCCATTGCCACGCCTTGGAGTTCGAGTCGCCGAAAGTTCACCTGCGACACCGGAGGGCCCCGGCCGGCTCCCCGCGCGAAATTCGTTTGCGGCGCCCGCCCCGCCCCCGGACCCTGGCAGCATGCCGTACCTCATACGCCCGGCCACCCTCGAAGACGCCCCCGAGATCACCGGTCTCCTCAACGCGATCGACGTGATCGAGGTCGGTCGGCCCGAGACGGATCAGCACACCGTCGAGGCCGACCTCAAGCACCCCGACACCGACCTGGCCCGCGACTCGTGGCTCGCCTTCGACGGTGAACGCCTCGTCGTGTACGGCCTGTTGTGGGACGAGTCGCAGGGCGAGCGGATCGACGTCGACCACTACGTCCTCCCCGAGCACCAGGAGGCCGGCCGGAGCGTCCTGGCCGCGATGGAGGCGAGGGCCCTGGAGAAGGCCCGCGCCAACGGGGCCGAGCGGGCCGTCGTCCACCTCTACCTCAACGTCCGCGCGACGCTCGACCAGGAGGTGCTGACGGCTCGCGGCTGGGACGTCGTACGCCGGTACCACGTCCTGCACCGGCCCGTCTCTCCCGGGCGGGACCTCCCCGTCGAGCTCCCCGGCGGCGTACGGCTGCGGGCCTGCGGCGGCGAGGCGGACCGGCGCGTCGTCCACGCGCTCTACCTGGCCACGTTCGCCGAGCACTTCGACTTCCAGCCGCGGACGTACGAGCAGTGGTTCCACGACATCGACGGCGAGGGGGTCGACTGGTCGCTGGTGTGGATCGCCGGCACCGACCAGGGCGGTGACGCCGGTTTCCTGCTCGCCCGCAACGACCGTACGGCGATGGGCTGGATCCGCAGCATCGGCGTCCTGCGCGAAGCGCGCGGCCAAGGGCTCGCGGGCCTGCTCCTGCGCCACGCGTTCGCGACGTTCGCCGCACGGGGCCGGGACACGGTGGGCCTGGGCGTGGACACCGACAACACGACCGGCGCACCGGCGCTGTACGCGCGCCACGGAATGACGGTGCACTTCGCGGTGGACACCTGGGAGGTCACGCTCACCTGAACCCGCCCCGCAGACACCGATACGCCCGGCCCCTCGGAGAAGGGGCCGGGCGCGGTCACTTCAAGGACGTCACGGTGTGATCTGCCACCGCTGGATGTACCCGACGTCGATCGACGCCCGGTCCTGGACCCGCAGCTTCCACGTCCCGTTGACCGTCTCGGACGACGCGTTGACGGTGAACGTCTGGTCGACGTTGTCCGCGGAGCCGCCGGCGCGGTTCAGCAGGGAGTAGACCGTGCCGTCGGGGGCGACGAGGTCGACGGTGAGGTCACCCCGGTAGGTGTGGACGATGTTGACGTACACCTCGGTCGTGGCGGAGGCGTTCCCGGCCCGGCCGGTGATGGTGACCGGGGACTCGACGGCGGCCCCGTTGTCGGGGATGTCGACGCGGGTCGAGCTGGCGTAGATGTTGGCGACGCGCCAGCTGAAGGTCTGGGAGACGGACGCGCCGGTCCCGTCGGTGACCTTGACGGTGACGTCGCTGGTGCCGAGGGTCGTCGGGGTGCCGGAGATGAGGCCGGTGGGGCTGATGGAGAGCCCGGCGGGCAGCCCGGTGGCCTCGTAGGTGAGCGCGGACCCGGTGTTGGTGGTGTAAGCGTCGACCTGGAGGGAGACGCTCTGGCCGACCCCGGAGACCTGCGCGGGGATCGGCGCGACGTTGACGCCGAGGGCGATGCGGCTGCCGACGTTGATCCCGGCCCAGGCGTCGGCGACGGCGAGGTAGGTCGGGCTGTAGGCGCCGAAGAGGTCGGTCGCGGCCGACAGCGTGGCGGCGCGCGCGCCCGCGTAGTTCGTGGAGGACGTCATGTACGTCGTCAGCGCCCGGTACCAGATCTTCGCCGCGTTCTGGATGCCGATGCCGGTGACCGGCTTGCCGTCGGAGGTCGGGCTGTCGTAGGAGACGCCGTTGATGGTCTTGGCGCCGCTGCCCTCGCTCAGCAGGTAGAAGAAGTGGTTGGCGGGCCCTGAGGAGTAGTGGACGTCGACGCCGCCGAGGCCGGAGCTCCAGTAGTCGTGCGAGGAGCCGTCCTTGGAGGGCTTGTCCATGTACCGCAGCGGTGTGCCGTCGCCGTTGATGTTGATCTTCTCGCCGACGAGGTAGTCACCGGGGTCGGCGGGGAGGTTCTCGTAGAACTCGACGGCGGCGGCGAAGATGTCGGAGGTCGCCTCGTTGAGGCCGCCGGACTCACCGGAGTAGTCGAGGTTCGCGGTGGCGGCGGTGACGCCGTGGGTCATCTCGTGCGCGGCGACGTCGAGGGAGGTGAGCGGGTTGTTGTTGCCCGCGCCGTCGCCGTACGTCATGCAGAAGCAGGAGTCCTGCCAGAACGCGTTGACGTAGGAGCTGCCGTAGTGGGCGCGGCTGTAGGCGGCGACGCCGTCGTTGCGGATGCCGTTGCGGCCGAAGACCTCTTTGTAGTAGTCCCAGGTGGCCGCGGCGCCGAACGCGACGTCCACGCCGGCGGTCTGCCGGTTGCCCGGCAGCCCGTTGCCCCAGACGTCGTCGGCGTCGGTGAAGAGGGTGCCGGTGCCGGAGGTGCCCTGGTTGAGGTCGTAGGTGCGGTGGCCGGCGCGGTCGCCGTCGACGAGCTGGTACGTCGATCCGGACAGCGTCGAGCCGAGCGGGACCGTGCCGTTGTACTGGCCGGTGCCGGTGCCGGTGTGGACCTCCTCCTCGGCGACGAGCTGCTTGCCGGAGGCCGCGTCGGTGACGACGCGCAGTTCGCTGGGGGTCCCGTCGGCCTGGGTGCCGTGGACGGTGGTCTCCCAGGCGAGGACCGGCCGGCCCTCGCCGGCCCAGACGACGAGCCGGGGCGCCTTCTCGGTCTCGCCCTTGGCCACGTCCGCGTTCTTCGCGGCGCCGAGCGCCTTGCCTGCGGCGGTCGTGGCGGAGATCTTCGGGGTGAGGGTGGGGACGGCGAGCTTCGCCTCGTACGCCTTGGACGTCGTCGTACGGCCGCTGGTCGCGGTGTGCACGACGAGGTCGCCGCCGAGGACNNGCGCCGAGGGCGAGGCTGCGGGCGGTGGTCGCGGCCGAGGCGGTGGCGCTCTTGAGGAGGCTCGTGCGCTGAGCGGGCGTCAGGGCGAGCTGCGCGGCGCCCGCGCGGGGTGTCGCGCTGATCTTCTGCGGGCCGGTGGCGTCGGGCGCGGCCGTGGCGCCGCCGGTCTGGGTGCCGACGGCCAGCAGGGCGCCGGCCGCGGTGAGGGCGAGGAGAGCAGCGCGTCTGCGCCGGGGGAGGAGTCGGGGTCGCCGAGGCAAAGGGGTCTCCTTCTGCGGTCGACCTCTGGTCGAGAGGCCGTGGCGGGACGGAACGCAGGTGGGGGGTGTCGCCTGATGCGTGCGTGAAGAAACGGTGAACGCGAGACAGAAGAGTGACACCGAGTGCCGTCCATTGTCATGAGTGCATCAAGTCAACGGCTTGAACTGGCCCTTGTTTACTGGGAGTTCAGGCTTTCAAGAGCGAGTTTTCAGACTCACCGCACCC
>NZ_LIRL01000475.1 GCF_001419795.1 Streptomyces niveiscabiei | reverse complement strand
CCCCCGACCGCCCGGAGGCCACGGCATGATCCACGCCCTCAGCGACTCCTGGACCATGACCCGCCGCGAGCTCGCCCACTGGGTGCGGCAGCCCGGCCGGCTGGCCGTCGGGTTCCTCTTCCCCGTGATGCTCCTGCTGATGTTCGGCTACCTCATGGGCGGCGGACGCGGGGTGCGCGGCGACTACCTCGACTACCTCCTCCCCGGCATGCTCGCCCTGACCATGGTGTTCGGCCTGGAGAACACGATGGTCGCGGTGACCCGGGACCTCGACAAGGGCGTCATCGACCGCTTCCGCTCCCTGCCGATGGCGGACGGCGCGGTCCTGGTCGGCAGGGCCTGCGCGGACATGCTCGGCTCGACGATCGGCGTCCTCGCCCTGATGGCCACGGGCCTGGCCCTGGGCTGGCGCCCCGACACGACCCCCGCGTCCTTTCTCACCGCCCTCGCCCTCCTGCTCCTCCTCCGCTTCGCGATGCTGTGGGTCGGCATCCACCTGGCCCTGATCGCCGGCAAACCCGAACTGGTCCAGGCGGTCCAGATCCTGGTCTGGCCGATCGGCTTCCTCTCCAACGCCCTGGCGACCCCGGAGGCGATGCCGGGCTGGCTGGGCACGGCCGTCGACTGGAACCCCCTGTCCCGGACGGCGACGGCGGTACGGGACCTGTACGGCGTACCGGGGACGGACGCGGCCCACCTGTGGACGGCGGTGGCATGGCCGCTGGGCCTGCTGGCGGTGTTCTTCCCGCTGGCGGTGAGGAGGTTCGGCCGCATGAGGTAGGAACACCCGCCTAGTGATGGAACCCGGTCGCCGCCTCCTTGTCCCGCGTCAGCGGATGCGGCTGCCGCCGAAGCTCCGGCACCAGCCGGCTCAGGTCCTCGAAGAACAACTCCGCGAGGTCTTGGGAGAACCCGTTCCGGCAGACGACCCGCAGCACCGACAAGTCCTCCCGGTTGGCCGGAAACGTGTACGCCGGCACCAGCCACCCCTTCTCCCGAAGCCGCCGGGACACGTCGAAGACGTCGTACGCGTCCACCCCCTCACCCGTCGTGAACGCGAACACCGGCAGCTCGTCTCCGCGCGTGAGGAGCCGGAAGTCGCCCAGGGACTCGATCTTCCCGGCGAGCCCCTGGGCGACGTCCCGCGTGGACTGCTGAACCGCCCGGTACCCGTCCCGCCCGAGCCGCAGGAACGAGTAGTACTGGGCGACGACCTGCGCGCCGGGCCGGGAGAAGTTCAGCGCGAACGTCGGCATGTCGCCCCCGAGGTAGTTCACCCGGAACACCAGCTCCTCCGGCAGCGCCTCCTTGTCCCGCCACACCGCCCACCCCACCCCGGGATACACCAGCCCGTACTTGTGCCCGGACGTGTTGATGGACGCCACCCGGGGCAGCCGGAAGTCCCACACCAGCTCCGCGTCGAGGAACGGCGCGACCATCCCGCCCGACGCCCCGTCGACATGCACCGGCACGTCGATCCCGGTCCTCTCCTGAAGGACGTCCAGCGCCGCGCACAACTCCGTGATCGGCTCGTACGACCCGTCGAACGTGGACCCCAGGATCCCCACGACCCCGATCGTGTTCTCGTCGCACAACTCCGCGGCGGCCTGCGGATCGAGATGGAACCGGTCCCCCTCCATGGGCACCTGCCGGGCCTCCACCTCCCAGAAATTGCAGAACTTCTCCCAGCAGACCTGGACATTCACCCCCATGACGAGGTTGGGCCGCGCGGAACCGGGATACCGGTCACGGTTCTTCGCGGCCCACCGCCGCTTGAGGGCCATCCCGGCGAGCATGCACGCCTCACTGGACCCGGTCGTCGAACACCCCACCGCGGCCGAGGGATCCGGCGCGTTCCACAGATCCGCCAGCATCGCCACACACCGCCGCTCCAGCTCGGCGGTCCGCGGATACTCGTCCTTGTCGATCATGTTCTTGTCACGGCACTCGGCCATCAGCACACCGGCCTGGGGCTCCATCCACGTCGTGACGAACGTGGCGAGATTCAGCCGCGAGTTCCCGTCGAGCATCAACTCGTCGTGCACCAGCTGATACGCCGTCGACGGCGCCATCGGCCCCTCCGCGAGCCGGTGCTTGGGCGGCGCCTCGCTCATCCCGCCCACCGGATCGGCCTCCCCGAAGAACGGGTTCACAGACAACGCCCGCTCCTCGTGCTTCCTCGGCCCCTCGTGCAACGCCATGCCCGCCTCCCACCAGCTCGTCTGCTCTGTGAACGTTCGCCACGATTGCCCGGTTCCCGGAATTCAGACTTGCACCTCACGCAACGTGAGGCCCCACAGTGAAACGCGACCGAGAACGGACAGGAGCCCGACGTGACGTACTCCGTAGGACAGGTGGCCGAGTTCGCGGGCATCACCGTCCGCACCCTCCACCACTACGACGCGATCGGCCTCCTGCCCCCGACCGACCGCACCCCGACAGGCCACCGCCGCTACACGGAATCCGACCTCGACCGCCTCCAGCGCCTCCTGTTCTACCGAGAACTCGGCTTCCCGCTGGACGAGATCGCGACCCTCCTCGACGACCCCGAAACCGACCCCACGCAGCACCTGCGCCGCCAGCGAGACCTCCTCGCGGCCCGCATCGACCGGCTCCAGAAAATGGCCGCCGCAGTCCAACAAGCCCTGGAGGCACGCACCATGGGAATCGACCTCACCCCCGAAGAACGCTTCGAGGTCTTCGGCGACAAGGACCCCGACCAGTACGCCGACGAGGCCGCCGAACGCTGGGGAGGCACCGACACGTACGCGGAGAGCATGCGCCGCACCGCCACCTACACCAAGGCCGACTGGCAGCGCCTGAAGGCCGAGACGGACGCCTGGGAGGCCCGCTACACGGCCCTGGTCGCGGCCGGCACACCCCCGCACAGCGACGAGGCGGTGTCCCTCGCGGAGGAACACCGCCGGCACATCGGCCACTGGTACTTCGACTGCCCGTACGAGCTGCACACGTGCTTCGGCGACATGTACGTCTCGGACGAACGCTTCAAGGCGTACTACGACGGCATGGGGGAGGGCCTGGCGGAGCACCTGAGGGCCGCGATCAGGGAGAACGCGAACCGGCACACGTCCTGACCCCGCCCGCTACTCCCGCGCCAGCACCACCGCCGTCCCGTACGCGCACACCTCCGTCCCCACGTCCGCCGCCTCCGTCACGTCGAAGCGGAACGCCAGTACCGCGTTCGCCCCGCGCGCGTGTGCCTGTTCGATCAGGCGTTGCATCGCCTCGTTGCGGGTCTCGACGAGCGTTTTCGTCAGACCCTTCAGCTCGCCGCCGATCAGCGACTTCAGGCCCGCCCCGATCTGGCTGCCGAGATGCCGGGAGCGGACCGTGAGGCCGAACACCTCCCCGATCACCTGATCCACCCGATACCCGGGCACATCGTTCGTGGTCACGACCAGTACGTCCGGCTGGGGCCCCTGCCCGCCGCCGTAGTCCTCGATACTCATGCCCACAGCTTTGCCCCAGCGCGCGCACAGTGCATCCTGGGTACCCGCCTGGAACCTGGCCCGGTGCGGCTGCGTTGATACGTTTGGGAGCGCAGTCCCACGCCCGCCCCCGCCAGCTTCGTACCCTCACAGCAGGAGCCACATCCCCGTGATCACGCTCGCTCTCGGCCCCGAGTGGCTCAGTCCTGACTATCTGATCGAGACGTTCGCCCTGCCGGGCATTCTGCTGATCGTCTTCGCGGAGTCGGGCCTGTTCGCCTTCCTCCCGGGCGACTCCCTGCTGTTCACGGCGGGCCTGTTCGTGGCCCAGGGGAAGTACATCAGCCAGCCCCTGTGGCTGGTCTGCACGCTGATCGTGGCCGCGGCGATCATCGGTGACCAGGTCGGCTACATGATCGGCAAGTTCCTGGGCCCGAAACTCTTCAACCGCCCCAACTCCAAGCTCTTCAAGAAGGAGAACCTGGACAAGGCGCACGAGTTCATGGAGAAGTACGGCCCGAAGGCGATCGTCCTGGCCCGCTTCGTGCCGATCGTCCGCACGTTCGCGCCGATCGTCGCCGGCGCCGGCCGCATGAAGTACCGCACGTTCCTGTCGTACAACATCATCGGCGGCATCGCCTGGGGCACGGGCGTCACGCTGGCCGGCTACTGGCTGGGCCAGATCGAGTTCATCCGTACGAACGTCGAGTCGATCCTGATCCTGATCGTGCTCCTGTCGGTCGTCCCGATCATCATCGAGTTCCTGCGCGAGCGCTCGAAGAAGAAGCGCGAGGCGGCCCAGCAGCCCACCCCGCAGCCCCAGTTCCAGGCCCCCCAGCAGCACATGGACGACGCGACGACCCAACTGCGCCGCATCCCGCAGGCCGACGCCCAGCAGCAGCCGTACAACAACGGCAACGGGCAGTACTACGGCGGCCAGCAGCCGCCGCAGCAACAGCAGTACGGCGGCGGCTACTACGACAACAACCAGCAGCAGTACCCGTACGGCCAGCAGCCCCAGCAGCCGCACCAGCAGGGCTACTCCCAGAACGGCTACCCGCAGAACTGACCGGGACCGGTCAGAACCCGCGCGTGCGCTTCGCGGACTTCCGCTTCTCCACGGACACCCGCAGGAACAGCCGCGAGATCTCCGACCCCAGGTTGACCCCGATGGCGATCGCCATCGCCAGTGCCGCCGCCTTCGACAACCCCACCAGCCCCCGGTCCACGTGGTGCTGCGCGATCGACAGCAGCCCGAAGTAGGTCGCGGAACCGGGCAGCAGGGGCCCGATGGCGGCGGTCGTGTACGGCAGGGCCGACGTGAACCGGTAGCGCGCCAGCAACTGCCCGAACAGCCCCACCAGCCCGGCGGCGGCGGCCGTGGAGACGACCGCCGACAGCTGCCCGGCGTGGTGCATCGCCCCGTACACGCACCACGCCACACCCCCGTTGAGCGTCGCCGCGAGCACCGTCGACCGCTCCTGCTGCAACAGCACCGCGAAGGTCAGCGACAGCATCATCGCCGCGCCGATCTGCCACCCGGGCCGGTCGGCGGTGACGAGCGCGGCGTCCGGGTCGAGGCGCGCCCCGAGGTTGACGCCGATGTAGAGCACGGTGAGCACGCCGACGACAATGCCGACGAAGAAGTACAGGACCTCCAGCAGGCGCGCGGCGGCGGTGATGTAGAACCCGGTGAGCCCGTCCTGCACACCGGCCACCAGCGCGCGCCCGGGAAGCAGCGCGAACAGCCCGCCGGTGATGACGGCGGACGCGGCGACGTCCACGCGCGCGAGCGTGAGGGCCACGCCGATCGCCGCGGGCGGCAGCGCGGCGACGACGAACTGGTAGAACTCCGGCAGCCCCCGACCCGCCAGCAGCCACGCGAGCCGGTCCCCGAGGACGGCGCCGAGCGCGGCGGCCACGAACACGAGCGCGTCACCCCCGACGAGCACGGACGCGGCCCCGGCCAGCAGCCCGCTCGCGGACGTCAGCACCCACGTCGGGTACGGGTGCCGGTTGCGGCGTATCTCCGCGAGGCGCCTGTACGCCTCCTCAAGGCTCAGATGGGCCTCGGGGTCACTCAGGTCCCCGACGAGCCGGAAAACGGCTGCCAGGCGCGTGTAGTCCGTCCCTCGGCGCCGTACGATCCGCGTCGCGGTCACCGGATCCTCGACGAGCGAGGGCTGATAGGAGATCGAGACGAGCGTGAACGTGACGTTCGGCTCACAGCGGTCCAGCCCGTACGACCGGCAGACCGCGAACATCGCCGCCTCGACGTCCTCCGCGCCCTCCCCGCCGGCCAGCAGCAGTTCCCCGATACGCAAAGTGAGGTCCAGCACGCGCGGGACGGCGGGGCCGCCGTCGTCCGTGTGCTTCGGCGGCGACTCCGGCGCGGGCCGCTCGGTCACCGGCATGCGCAGCATCGTGCGCATCCGGTCCTGCCAGGGCGCGTCCTTCGTGAGGCTGATGACGGGGATACCGGCGGGCGGGGTGAACGCGGGCGGCGCGTCCTGCGCGCTGTAGACACGCGGCGTGCTGAACGCCGAGCCCTCCGGCTCACCCGGCGGCTTCGGGGCGTCCAGACCCTCCGGGACGGCGAACTCCGAGGTCGTCTCCGACTCGCCCGCTCTGGGAGCGTCGAGCCCTACCGGGAGCGCGAACTCGGAGGTGATCTCCGGGTCGTACGCACTGCGCGCCTCGTCCGACCGCGGCTTGCGGTCCACCGGCTCCGACACTGAGAAACGCTCCCTGGAACGACACCTTCCGTCTCGGCCCTCAGTATGCGCACAGACAGCCGAAAGGGCCGCACGCGTACGCACGCGCGCGGCCCTTCACCACGGGTCCCGGGGATGCTCAGTGGCCGCCCTGGTCCTGGAAACGCTTGTACGACCGCTCGATCTCCGCCTCGGCCTCCGTACGGCCGACCCAGTCGGCGCCCTCGACGGACTTGCCGGGCTCCAGGTCCTTGTAGACCTCGAAGAAGTGCTGGATCTCCAGGCGGTCGAACTCCGACACGTGGTGGATGTCACGCAGGTGCTCCACGCGCGGGTCGGTCGCCGGGACGCACAGCAGCTTGTCGTCGCCGCCTGCCTCGTCCGTCATCCGGAACATGCCGATCGCGCGGCACTTGATGAGACAGCCCGGGAACGTCGGCTCGTCCAGGATGACGANNGGGTCGCCGTCCTCGCCGAGCGTGTTCTCGACGAATCCGTAGTCGGTCGGGTACGCGGTCGAGGTGAAGAGTCGACGGTCCAGGCGGATCCGACCGGTCTCGTGGTCCACCTCGTACTTGTTGCGCGAACCCTTCGGGATCTCGATCGTGACGTCGAACTCCACCGGTGGCTCCTCCATGATCAGCACAGACTTCGGGTGGTTAAGTGTCCCTCACGCCGATGTGTGATCGCGAAAGGGGCTGGTGGCCATGCCGGAGCCGAGACCGGGACAGGCCGCGAGCCCCCACTCCGACGAGGCGAAAAAGAGGCTACGCGCCCCG
>NZ_LIRL01000474.1 GCF_001419795.1 Streptomyces niveiscabiei | reverse complement strand
GGCGCGCGGTGTGCTGGCCGTCGCCGACGCCGTGAAGGAGACCAGCGCGGAGGCCGTGCGCGCGCTGCGCTCGCTCGGGCTGACGCCGGTGCTGCTCACCGGGGACAACCGGGTCGTCGCCGCCTCCGTCGCCGCCGAGGTCGGGATCGACGAGGTGGTCGCCGAGGTACTGCCCGAGGACAAGGTGGCCGCCGTCCAGCGGTTGCAGGGCGAGGGCCGGGTCGTCGCGATGGTCGGGGACGGGGTCAACGACGCCGCCGCGCTCGCGCAGGCCGATCTCGGGCTCGCGATGGGGACCGGGACCGACGCGGCCATCGAGGCGGGCGACCTCACGCTCGTGCGCGGGGACCTGCGCGTCGCCGCCGACGCGATCCGGCTCTCCCGCAAGACCCTCTCGACCATCAAGGGCAACCTCGTGTGGGCGTTCGGCTACAACGTCGCCGCGCTGCCGCTCGCCGCGGCCGGGCTGCTCAATCCGATGATCGCCGGGGCCGCGATGGCCTTCTCCTCGGTGTTCGTGGTCACGAACAGCCTCCGGCTGCGCACGTTCCGCTGAACCCGGGGCGGAGTTACCAGAGGTTACGGGGAGTTCGTTCAATTTGATACGACCGGATATGACAATCCCCCTGGAGTCCGGGCAGCGCCTCACATAAGCTCTTCACAAGGCTCGCGCATCTTCACCACGCGGGAGCCCCGGTCGCCGTATCCGGTCACTTGCGCACCAAACGGGACGTGCGCGAGAGACACAGATCACAGTGATGTGAACGTAACCATCGAAGGGGTTCGAAGGTCTAAGTTGACGGTGTCAGGAAGCGTCTTGGGGGGCGCGGACTGGCATCTGGGGATGTCTTGGGGGACCTCCTCAGAGATGCGTTGCCGGGACACGTACAACGGGAAGCTTTGAGCGGCCCTCCCAGCGTGCGCGTCCCGGCAGATCGCAGAACCACGCGGTGCGGCGAGTTTTGCTCGTTCCGCTCACGCACAACCGCATACGCAGTACACAGCACAGCGATTCAGGCGCTGTCCTCCGAAACGCCCGGCCGGATCCCGTGGGGGGAATCCGTACCGGGACATGGGAAGGCGCCCTGGACGTCGGCCCGTGGGGGGACCGGCGCCAGGGCGCCTTCTGCTGTCCGGGGGGCGTTCGCGCAAGTCCGCCGTCAGTGCCGGATCAGGCCGCCGACCTGTACGGGCGCGGTGTGGCCGGTCGCCGGGAGCGTGCGCGCCAGTTCGATGCCCACGTCCACCAGGGACGACCGGCGCAGCCGGGTGACGTCGGGGAACGGCGTCCACACCGACTCGGCGACCTCGCCGCCGGGCTCGGGCCTCAGTCGTCCGCCGGTGATCCGTACCGCGTAGAAGACCCCGACGTTCTGATGCGGCACGCCCCCGCGCGCCTCCGTCGCGGGGATCACCCGTGAATCGACGCCCAGGAGCCGCTCGACCACCCCGGTGCACCCGGTCTCCTCGGCGACCTCGCGGATCACCGCGTCGTACGGGTCCTCTCCGTGCTCCACCCCGCCGCCGGGCAGTGTCCAGAGGGGCTCGCCCTGTGGGGGTACGCATCGTGCGAGGAGCACGCTGCCGTCGTTGACGCACACGGCGTACGCCGCCAGTCGGAAACTCATACGCGGGATTCTTACCGGTTGCCCTCGCGCGCGTGTATCGGTTTTCAGATCGCGAAGTGCCAGACCGTGAGCATGTAGGCGCCGTACCAGGAGCCGAAGAGGGCCGCGGCGGCCAGGGTGATGATCGCCGTGCTCGTGCGCACGCGCGCGAGGGCGCGGGAGATCGGGACGAGGAAGATCAGGGCGGGGATCAGGAGGCGGAGCTTGGAGTGGTAGAAGTTGCTCTGGCCGAGGGTGATCACCAGGACGACCGTGCCGTAGGTCGCCAGTGGGGGCCAGACCCGGTCCCGCCAGGCCGCCGCTGTCGCCGCTATGAGGGCCAGGAGCAGGAGGGCCGTGCTGACCGGGACCCAGCCGTCCGACTTCGTGAACGTGTCGCCGAGGAAGCCGAAGAACGCGTCGCCGTTGTCCCAGCGGGTGCCCCAGCCCGCTTCCTGGATCTTGAACCAGGCGTCGATCTCGCCGGTGCGGACGGCCACCCACAGGACGTAGGCGGGGACGCCGCAGTAGGACAGCAGGAGGGCCGTGAGGGGGCGCCAGGTGATGCGGGACTCGCGGCGGAAGTGCAGGACGACCGCCACGCCCAGGGCCGCCATGAGGGCCACCGCCACGGGACGGGTCAGGCCCGCCAGGAGGATCAGGGTTCCCGCCGTGAGCCATGCCTTGCGGTGGATCGCCAGCAGGGCCGCTGCCGCGAACGCGAGGAACAGGGACTCGCTGTAGGACATCAGGAAGACCAGCGCCATGGGTTGCGCGCAGGCGACGAGGAACGTCGCTATGTGGGCCGTACGGCGGTCGTAGAGGTCCAGGAGGAGGCGGTGCAGGCAGATGAGGGCGGCTATGAGCGCGAGGTGCGCGGCGACCAGGCCGGCCGTGTCGTAGTCCAGGAACGTCAGCGTGTGGACCGTACGGACGAGGAGCGGGTACGCGGGGAAGAAGGCCAGGGTGCCGCCCTGGAGGCCGTCGGGGGTGATCGCGAAGTCGTGGGGGTAGCCGCTGCGGGCTATGTCGAGGAACCACTGGCCGTCCCAGGAGATCAGCCGGTCGTGGACGCTCTGGTCGCCGGGCGGGTTCAGGAGGGCGAGCAGGACGAGGTGGAGGACCGCGGAGACGCCGTACACCGCGAGGGGGAAGCGGGCCGCGCGGGCGGCGCGGTGGAGGCGGGTGAGGCGGGGGCGCGTGTTCCAGGGGCTGTT
>NZ_LIRL01000473.1 GCF_001419795.1 Streptomyces niveiscabiei | reverse complement strand
GCCACCAGCGCCGCCGTCGTCCGCTGCCAGACGCGGTACCGGCGCAGCATCGCGTGATCGCCGCCCGCGACGACGGCGGCGCTGGTGGCGCACCTCGTCGACCCCGGGGCCGGGCCGGACCCGCTGCCGGCGGACCTCCTGCCTTCCTCGTGGAATGTGTGACCTTTCGGAGCATCCGGACACCGTCCCGCCGCGGAAGAGATCGGTGGAAGGCATCCCGTCCCGCTCCCGGAGTCACCCACCATGAACGTCTCGGTCGTCCTGTTCACCTCCGACCTGCGCCTGCACGACCATCCCCCGCTGACGGCGGCCCTCGCCGGAGCCCGCGAGGTCGTCCCCCTCTTCGTCCGCGAGCCCCGGTTCACGGCCCCGGGCCGGCAGGCGTTCCTCGCGGACTGCCTGCGCGACCTGGACGCCGGGCTGCGGGAGCGGGGCGGGCGGCTGGTCGTCCGCAGCGGGGACGCCGTCGAGGAGGTGTGTCGGGTCGTCGCCGAGACCGGTGCCGGGCAGGTGCACGTGGCGGCCGACGTGAGTGGGTTCGCGCAGCGCCGGGAGGAGCGGCTCCGGCGGGAGCTGGGGGGACGGCTGCACGTCCATGACGCGGTGAACGCGGCCGTCGCCCCCGGTGCGGTCCTCCCCGCCGGGTCGGACCACTTCGCCGTGTTCACGCCGTACCACCGGCACTGGGCCCGCACGCCGCTGCGCGACCCGCTCGCCGCGCCGCGCACCGTACGGGTCCCCGAGGGCGTCGAGTCCGAGACGCTGCCTCCGGGGGACGGAACCGGCGGGGAGACGGCCGGACGGGCACGGCTCGCGGCCTGGCTGCGTACGGGGGTGCACGCGTACGAGGAGCGGCACGACGACCTCGCCGGGGACGCCACCTCCAAGCTCTCCGCGCATCTGCACTTCGGGACGCTCTCGCCGGTCGAGCTGGTCCACCTGGCGCGGACGGTACCCGGACCGGGCGCCGAGGCGTTCCTCCGGCAGGTCGCGTGGCGGGACTTCCACCGGCAGGTGCTCGCCGCCCGGCCCGACGCCGCGCACGCCGACTACCGTACGAAACAAGACCGTTGGCGGACCGGGAAGGAGGCGCGGGACGACATCGCGGCGTGGAAGGCGGGGCGTACCGGATACCCCGTCGTGGACGCGGCGATGCGCCAGCTCCTGGCCGAGGGCTGGATGCACAACCGGGGGCGCCTGCTGGCCGCGAGCTTCCTCACGAAGACCCTGTACGTCGACTGGCGCGTGGGCGCCGCCCACTTCATGTCGCTGCTCGTCGACGGGGACGTGGCCAACAACCAGCTCAACTGGCAGTGGACGGCGGGCACCGGCACGGACTCCCGGCCCAACCGCGTCCTGAATCCGGTGACCCAGGCGAAGCGGTACGACCCCGAGGGGGTGTACGTCCGCCGCTGGGTTCCCGAACTCGCCGATGTCCAGGGCCCGTTGGTGCACGAACCCTGGCGCCTCCAGGGCCTCGACCGGGCGCCGATCGGCGACTACCCGGACCCGATCGTCGACCTCCCCTTCGGCCTCGCCCGCTTCAGACGGGCCCGCGGCCTCGACTGACCGCGTCGACCGCGTCCCGCAGACTGCCGGGCCACAGCATCCCGTCGCCCACCCGGCCCAGCCAGCCGGGGCCGGCGAGGACGACGAGGGGGCCGCGGCGGGCGCCCCGCACACCCCACCGGGTGCGGGCGATCCGCCGGGTCAACGCCGGGTCCGCCGTCGAACGGGTCTGCGCCCAGAGGACGACGACGGACGGTCCGAGCCGGGACACGGCTGCCGCGAGAGCCGGCACGGGCAGAGCGGCACCGAACATCCTCACCGGCAGGGCCCGTTCACCAAGTGCGGCGTGCAGAGCCTCCAGGGCAAGCGTGTGCTGTTCACCCGGCACGCAGGCCAGAACCACGGGGTCGGCCCCGACCGCCGGACGGGTATGCCGACGGAGAGCGGTGGACACATGCCACGACAAAAGATGCTCCACCTCCACGTAACGTTCCCCGGAGGACGCCCACTTACGGCCCACGGCGTGCAGGACGGGAGCAATGACCTCCTCCCAGGCGCGGGTTACACCGCAGGCGTCCACCACTACGGCCAACTGCCGCTCCAGGGCGGGGGAGTCCAGCCGCAGAGCGGCCCGCGCGAGGCCATGGCGGAGATCACCGAGAGGGAGGGCGGGGGTCGGCTCGGGGACCGCCGCGTCACCGTCGCCGACGGCACGCAGGGCCGCGTCCGCCGCGCCGGCCTCGATGCCTGCGGCGCGGCGGACGCGGCCCT
>NZ_LIRL01000472.1 GCF_001419795.1 Streptomyces niveiscabiei | reverse complement strand
CTTCGTGGGGGTGGGCCAGCAGGGGCCCGTGCAGAAGTAGTCGACGCCCTCCTGGACCGCCGCGGCCTCTGCCTCCGCCGCCGAGTGCGTGGAGCGGCCGATCAGGGTCCTCGGGCCCACGATCGCCCTCGCCGCGGGGACGGGAAGGTCGCCCTGGCCGAGGTGCAGTACGTCAGCGGCGGCGGCATGCGCGATGTCCGCGCGGTCGTTCACGGCGAGGAGCTTGCCGTGCCGTGCGCAGGCGTCCGCGAACACGGCGAGGTGCTCCAGTTCCTCCGCCGCCTCCAGCCCCTTGTCCCTGAGCTGCACGATGTCCACTCCCCCGGCGAGCACGGCGTCCAGGAACTCCGGAAGGTCGCCCTGGCGCTTACGGGCGTCCACGCAGAGGTAGAGACGGGCGTCGGCGAGCTGTACTGCGGCGTCGGGCATGGGGTCCCCCCGGGATGGGTCGGTCGGTGGTGTCGGGTGGGGTACGGCCGTGTCTCTCCGGGAGGCACGGCCGTACCTCACCGCGCGTCGGTCAGACCGCCAGGGCCTGGGCCCGGCGTTTGACCTCGGTGCCCCGGTTCTCCAGGAGTGCCTGGGCCGGGGTGCCGGGGAGGGTGGGGTCGGGAGTGAAGAGCCACTCGATCATCTCCTCGACCGTGAAGCCGTCGTCCCTCAGGAGCGTCAGCAGGCCGGAGAGGCCCTTGACGACCTTGTCGCCGTCGATGAAGGAGGCGGGGACGTGCAGGGCGCGGTTCTCGCCGCGGCGGACGGCGATCAGCTGGCCCTCCTTCACCAGCTGCCGTACGCGCGTCACCTCCTCGTCGAGCAGTTCGGCGATGTCGGGCAGGGTCAGCCAGGCGGGGACAAGAGCGTCGATCTTCGTGTCAATCTCGGTCACGACATCAAGCCTGCCATCTGCCACTGACACGCGGAAGCGGAGCCCACCCGGACACCCACGCCGAGAGCCTGCCGGGACCCTCACATCACCGCCGACTTCAACGGCGCCCCCGCGTCCCCCAGCACCACCACATCCATCACGGCCCCCGCCTCGATCAACCGCCTCCCCTGCGCCAGATCCCGAGGCCGTCCTACGGCCAACAGGGCGACCAGGCGCCCCTCCCGCAGCCAGCACACCGACCAGGCCGGGCCGGACGGGTCACCGCGCCAGATCATCGCGTCGGCCCCCGTGTGGTGCCCCGCGTACTGCACGAACCGCCCGAACTGCTCGGACCAGAAGTACGGGACGGGGTCGTAGGCGGTCAGGGGCGCGCCGGTGGCGGACGCCAGGATGTTCGAGGCGACCGTGCGGGGCCCCTGGAGGGCGTTGTCCCAGTGGTGGACCAGGAGGCGTTCGCCGTAGCGCGCGGAGGGGAACGAGGCGCAGTCGCCGACGGCGTAGACGTCGGGCGCGGACGTGCGGAGGTGTTCGTCGGTGACGACCTCGCCGTGGGAGCCCAGGGTCACCCCCGAGGAGCGCAGCCACGCCGTCGCGGGCCGCGCGCCGATGCCGACGAGGACCGCGCCCGCGGGGATGCGCGTGCCGTCGTCCAGCAGCACGGCGCCCGGCTCGATGCTCCGTACGCGCGCGTGGGTGCGCAGTTCGACGCCGAGGTCGGCGTACCAGGAGGTCATGGGTGCGGCGACGTCGGCGGGGAGCGCGCCCGCGAGGGGGCGGTCCGCCGCTTCGACGACCGTCACCGCGCACCCCGCCTCGCGCGCGGCGGTGGCGAACTCGGCGCCGATCCAGCCCGCCCCGACGACCACGACGTCGTGCTGGTCGGCGAGGACGGGACGGAGGCGTTCGACGTCGTCGAGGGTGCGCAGGAGGTGGACGCCGGGGACGCCCTCCGTGCCGGGCAGGAGGATCGGTTCGGCGCCGGTGGCGAGGACGAGGACGTCGTACGGGACCGTACCGGCGTCCGTGTCGACGACGTGGTCGTCGGGGCGCACGGCGAGGGCCTCGCGGCCGAGGACGAGGTCGATGCCGAGGCCCGGGAAGTCGATGTCGAAGGCGGAGCCGTCGGACTTGCCGAGGAGGACGGCCTTGGAGAGCGGCGGGCGGTCGTACGGCTGGTGGGGTTCCGCGCCGACGAGGGTGACCGTCCCGGCGAAGCCCTGTTCGCGCAGGGCGACCGCGGTCTGCACCCCGGCCATCCCGGCGCCGACGACGACCACGCGCGGGGCGTCCGTTTCCTGCGTCTGCTCGCTCACTCGATCACCATAGTTGCGTGACGGTGAGTCAGTCAGGGGCCCGGCTTCGTGACCTGCTCCACAACGCTCGTACCGGCGCCCCGCTGGGACTCCCACTCCCAGGTCTCGTCGAGCCGCAGGCGTCCGTCGGGGAGGATCACGACGGTCGACACGCAGTGGCCGGAAGCGGTCGTCCCGTCGGTGCGCAGCTGGACGTAGCGGAAGTCGACTCGGTCGCCCGCGCGCGTGCCGACGAGGTGGCCGCGTACGACGTCCCCGCCCGCGTAGTCGGCCCAGACCACGCCGTCGGACTCGTGGTACGTGAACCGGGTGCCCGTGCCGACCTGGCCGGGCGCCTGGTCGGCGACGGGGGCGAACACGAGGCCGTCGAGGGTCAACTGAGGCTCCCTTTACGAGGTGCGGGGGGTGCGGGCTAGGGTGGGGCCAACGTAAAGCACTCGCGGGAGCCCGGGCGTACCGGGCTGAGAGGGAGGCTGGCCGGCCTCCGACCGTACGAACCTGATCCGGGTCATGCCGGCGAAGGGAGGGGCTGGACGCCCATGTCGCCTACGCGTCCGTCTGACGTCCTCGTGATCGGGGGCGGGATCATCGGGCTGGTCACCGCCTGGCGGGCCGCACAGCGCGGTCTGAGGGCCTCTGTGGTGGATCCCGAGCCGGGGGGCGGGGCCGCTCAGGTCGCCGCCGGGATGCTGGCCGCCGTCACCGAACTGCACCACGGCGAGCAGACCCTGCTGGGTCTCAACCTCGCCTCCGCGCGCCGGTACCCCGATTTCGTGGCCGAGCTGACCGAGGTCACCGGGCACGACGTCGGCTACCGCCGCTGCGGGACGCTCGCCGTCGCGCTCGACGCCGACGACCGGGCCCACCTGCGTGACCTGCACGTGCTGCAACGGCAGTCCGGGCTGGAGTCGGAGTGGCTGTCCGGGCGGGAGTGCCGCCGCCTGGAGCCCATGCTCGCGCCCGGGGTGCGCGGGGGGCTGCGCGTCGACGGCGACCATCAGGTCGATCCCCGTCGGCTCGCCGCCGCGCTCGTCGTCGCCTGTACGCGCGCGGGGGTCGCCTTCCACCGTGAGTGGGCCGCGCGGCTCGACGTCACCGGGGGGCGGGCCACCGGCGTGCACACGCGCGCGGGTGCGTTCCTCGGCGCCGGGCAGGTCGTGCTCGCCGCTGGCAGCCTCAGCGCGCGGCTCGACGGGGTCCCCGACGCCGTACGGCCGCCCGTGCGGCCCGTGAAGGGGCAGGTGCTGCGGCTCGCCGTGCCGGCCGCCTACGCGCCCTTCCTGAGCCGTACCGTGCGGGCCGTCGTGCGCGGGAGCCACGTGTACCTCGTGCCCCGCGCGAACGGGGAGCTCGTCGTGGGGGCCACCACCGAGGAACAGGGGTGGGACACCGCCGTCACCGCCGGGGGTGTGTACGAGTTGCTGCGCGACACGCACGAGCTGGTGCCCGGGATCACCGAGCTGCCGCTCACGGAGACGCGTGCGGGGCTGCGGCCCGGGTCGCCCGACAACGCGCCCCTGCTCGGGCCGACCGGGCTCGACGGGCTGCTTCTCGCGACCGGGCACCACCGCAACGGGGTCCTGTTGACGCCGGTCACCGGGGACGCGCTCGCGCACGCGCTGACCTGCGGTGAGCTGCCCGAGGAAGCCCGTTCCTTCACTCCCCGGCGCTTCGGTGCCGGCTCGCTTCTGGAGCATGCCGTATGAACATCTCCGTCAATGGCGAGGTGCGGGTGGTCGACGCGGGGACGGTGCTCGATTCCGTCGTCCGTGCGCTCGCGCCCGTTCCCTCCGGGGTCGCCGCCGCGCTCAACGAGATCGTCGTCCCGCGCGCGGGGTGGTCCACGACCGTTCTCTCCGACGGGGATCGCGTCGAAGTCCTCACGGCTGTCCAGGGAGGTTGAGTCATGGCTGATGACTCGTTTCTGCTGGGGGGTACGGCGTACTCCTCGCGGCTGATCATGGGGACCGGGGGTGCGGCCAGTCTCGATGTCCTCGAACGTGCGCTCGTCGCGTCCGGGACCGAGCTGACGACCGTCGCCATGCGGCGGGTGAATCCCTCCACCCAGGGATCGGTTCTGTCCGTTCTTGATCGGCTCGGGGTTCGGGTGTTGCCCAATACGGCCGGCTGTTTCACCGCGGGGGAGGCCGTTCTCACCGCCCGGCTCGCCCGGGAGGCGCTCGGGACGTCGCTCGTCAAGCTCGAAGTGATCGCCGATGAGCGGACGCTGCTGCCGGATCCCGTCGAGTTGCTGGAGGCGGCGGAGGTGCTGGTGGACGACGGGTTCACTGTGCTGCCGTACACGAATGACGATCCCGTCCTCGCGCGCAAGCTGGAGGATGTGGGGTGTGCGGCGGTGATGCCCCTCGGGGCGCCCATCGGGTCCGGGCTCGGGATCCGCAATCCCCACAACTTCCAGTTGATCGTCGAGCACGCGCGCGTGCCGGTGATTCTCGACGCGGGGGCCGGGACGGCGTCCGATGTGGCCTTCGCGATGGAGCTGGGGTGTGCGGGGGTGATGCTGGCGTCCGCGGTCACTCGGGCGCAGGATCCCGTCCTGATGGCCTCGGCGATGCGCTGTGCGGTCGAGGCGGGGCGCTCCGCGCGGTTGGCCGGTCGCATCCCTCGCCGGTACTTCGCTGAGGCGTCGTCCCCGGCGGAGGGCTTGGCGGCGTTCGACCCTGAACGCCCGTCGTTCTGAACGATTCCTTCCCCCACCCACGCACCACCCGTTTCCAGTCGGCCGAGAGGCTGGCGTCTCCCGTGGGGCTTCCCACCGCCGGCGGCTTCCCGTCCGAGGGCTCCACGGCAGACGCGGCTTCCGCGCGGGCGCGGCTATCGCGGGGACACCAGCCCTGCTCGTCGAGGGCCCCGCGCGGGCGCGGATGCGCGTGACGCGGGGCGGTGCAGGTCGGGAACGCAGCGCCCTCCGCGGGGGCGGATGTGCGGGTCTCCACCAGGCAGCCGAGGCGCTCCGTCTGCGGCTCCCGCGCGCGGGCGCGGATGTTCGGCCTCGGGTCGGGGAAGGTCCGGGGGCCGGTTCGGGGTGTTGGTCTGCCGGGGGTGCTGGGTTTGTCTTGAGGGGGGCGGCCCGGCCGTCAGCCGTGTTCTCCGCGCGGTCTCTCCTCCCCCCGCCCCGTGATCCCTGCCACTAGCGGAACCCTTCCCTCCAGGGGATAGGGCGGGTTCGCGTCACAAGGTTGTTCCCGTTCTGGGTGGGCGGATCTCTGTGTCAGTGGTGGCTCGTAGACTCGGCGGCGTGGATACGACCCTTCAGGACCCTCTCGTCGGGCAGGTGCTCGATGGGCGTTATCGCGTCGATGCGCGGATCGCGGTTGGCGGGATGGCTACGGTTTATCGGGCCGTGGACATGCGGTTGGACAGGGTGCTGGCCGTGAAGGTGATGCATCCGGCGCTGGCGGCGGACGGTGTGTTCGTGGAGCGGTTCATCCGGGAGGCCAAGTCGGTCGCCCGGTTGGCGCATCCGAATGTGGTGCAGGTTTTTGATCAGGGGGCCGATGGGCCTTATGTGTATCTGGCGATGGAGTACATCGCCGGGTGCACGCTGCGGGATGTGCTGCGGGAGCGGGGCGCGCTTCAGCCCCGGGCCGCGCTGGACATTCTGGAGCCGGTGCTGGCCGCGCTGGGCGCCGCGCACCGTGCCGGGTTCGTGCACCGGGACATGAAGCCCGAGAACGTGCTGATAGGGGACGACGGCCGGGTCAAGGTCGCGGACTTCGGGCTGGTGCGTTCCGTGGGGACGGTGACGGAGAGCACGGGGGGCGTGCTCGGGACGGTCGCGTATCTGGCGCCGGAGCAGACGGAGAGGGGCACGGCGGACGCGCGCGTGGACGTGTACGCGTGCGGGGTCCTGCTGTACGAGATGCTGACCGGCGCGCAGCCGCACGAGGGCGAGACCCCGGCGATCGTGCTGTACAAGCACCTGCACGACGACGTCCCGCCGCCCTCGGCGGCCGTACCGGGTCTGGCGTACGAGTTGGACGAGCTGGTCGCGTCGGCGACGGCGCGCACGCCGGACGTGCGGCCGAACGACGCGGTGGAGCTGCTGGGCCAGGTCCGCACGGCGCGCGGAGCGCTCAGCGAGGAGCAGTTGGACGCGGTGCCGCCGCAGTCGACGGCGTCGGAGCACGACATCGCGCGGGACCGTACGAGCGTGATCCCGAGGTCGCTGACGGTCCCGCGCCTGCTGCCGGTGAACGAGGAGGAGGACGTCCAGCACACGTCCCGCTTCGAGGCGCCCCCGCCCCCGCCGCGCAGGAGCCCGGTCCGGCGCCGCCGGGGCGTCGTCGCGATCGTCGCCGGGGTCCTGCTGGTCCTGGGGATCGGTACGGGCGTCTGGTACATCAACTCGGGCCAGTTCACGAACGTCCCCGCGGTCCTCACGCAGACCGAGGCGGTCGCGAAGGACCGGCTGGACGACGCGGGGCTCGCCGTCGGCGACGTGAAGCACGCGTACAGCGACACGGTCCGGCGCGGAACCGTCATCAGCACGGACCCCGCGCCGGGCGCCCGCATCCGCAAGAACGACTCGGTGACCCTCACGGTCTCGGACGGCCCGCAGACGGTCCGCGTCCCGGACGTCACCGGCCTCACGCAGGCCGAGGCGAGCAAGCGCCTCACCGCCGCCGGGCTCGAACCGGGCGTCGTGACCAGCGAGTTCAACGACTCGGTCGCCAAGGGGACCGTCATCCGTACGACGCCCGCGGTCGGCACGTCCCGGCGTGCCGGGTCCGCCGTCGCGCTGGTCGTCAGCAAGGGCGCGTCCGTCGAGATCCCGGACGTCACCGGGCAGG
>NZ_LIRL01000471.1 GCF_001419795.1 Streptomyces niveiscabiei | reverse complement strand
GTGTTCCAGCACTTCAACCTGCTCTCCTCGCGGACCGTCCAGGACAACGTGGAACTCCCGCTGGAGATCCTCGGCGTGAGCGGCGGCGCGCGTGCCGCGAAGGCCCGCGAACTCCTCGACCTGGTCGGACTCGCCGACCAGGCGAAGGCGTACCCCGCACAGCTGTCCGGCGGCCAGAAGCAGCGCGTCGGCATCGCCCGCGCCCTCGCCGGCGAGCCGAAGGTGCTCCTGTCCGACGAGGCGACCAGCGCCCTCGACCCGGAGACGACCCGCTCGATCCTCCACCTCCTGCGCGACCTGAACCGCAAGCTCGGCCTGACGGTCCTGCTCATCACGCACGAGATGGACGTCGTGAAGTCGGTCTGCGACTCCGCCGCGCTGATGGAGAACGGCCGGATCGTCGAGTCCGGCACGGTCGGCGAACTCCTCGCGACACCGGGCTCGCAGCTGGCCTCCGCGCTGTTCCCGGTGAGCGGCGCGCCGACGGGCGACGACCGGACCGTCGTCGACGTCACCTTCCAGGGCGAGACCGCGACGCAGCCCGTCATCTCGCAGCTCTCGCGGACCTACAACATCGACATCTCGATCCTGGGCGCGGCCATCGACACCGTCGGCGGCCTCCAGGTCGGCCGGATGCGCATCGAACTGCCCGGCCGGTACGAGGACAACGTGGTGCCCATCGGGTTCCTCCGCGAACAAGGGCTCCAGATAGACGTTCTGGAAAAAGGGGCCGGCGAGCCCGGACTGGTGAAGGACGGTGCCCAGTGACCTGGTCCGAGATGCAGCCCCTGCTGTCGCAGGCGTGTTGGGACACCCTCTACATGGTCGGCTGGTCCACCCTCATCGCCGTCGTCGGCGGCCTCCCGCTCGGCATCCTCCTCGTCCTCACCGACCGGGGCGGCCTCCTCCAGAACGTCGTCGCGAACAAGGTCATCGGCCAGATCGTGAACGTCGCCCGCTCGATGCCGTTCATCATCCTGATGGTCGCGCTCATGAACTTCACCCGCACGATCACCGGTACGACGATCGGCCGCGAGGCGGCGATCGTGCCCCTGGCGATCGGCGCCATCCCGTTCTTCGCGCGCCTCGTCGAGACGGCCGTCCGCGAGGTGGACGGCGGGCTCGTGGAGGCCGTGCAGTCGATGGGCGGCAACACCTGGACGATCGTCCGCAAGGTCCTCGTCCCCGAGTCGCTGCCGTCGCTGATCGCGTCGACGACGACCACGATTGTCGCCCTCATCGGGTACTCGGCGATGGCCGGGACGGTCGGCGCGGGCGGCCTCGGCGACATCGCCATCCGCTACGGCTACCAGCGCTTCGAGACCGAGCTGATGTGGATCACCGTCCTCATCCTCGCGGTCGTCATCTCCGTCATCCAGTTCGCCGGCGACTACGCGGCCCGCTCCCTGCACCGGCGGGGCGGACGCTCCGGCCCGGCGCCGAAGCTGCGGCTGCTGAAGGCGGCACCGGCCACGAGCAAGGCCGGCTGAACACCCCTTAATTTTCCCCGCATCACCCATCGCGGGATCGTCACACCCTCAGGAAAGGCACTTTTCGTGCGTAACACCGCCAAAATCACCACCGCTGTCCTCGCCGCCGGAGCGCTCACCCTCACGCTCGGCGCCTGCGGTTCGGACAAGGACAACGCCTCCTCGTCCACCGACTACAGCGGCCCCCTCGTCGTCGCCGCGAGCCCCGTCCCGCACGCCGAGATCCTCACCTACGTGAAGGACAACCTGGCGAAGAAGGCCGGACTCGACCTGGAGGTCAAGGAGTTCCAGGACTACATCGTCCCGAACACCGCGACCGAGGACGGCTCGGTGGGCGCCAACTACTTCCAGAACCAGCCGTACCTCGACGACTTCAACAAGAAGCGCGGCACCCACATCGTGCCCGTCGTCACGGTCCACCTGGAGCCGCTCGGCCTCTACTCCCACAAGGTCAAGAAGGCCGACGAGTTGAAGAGCGGTGCCACGATCGCCGTCCCCAACGACGCCGTCAACGAGGCGCGTGCCCTGAAACTGCTCGCCGCGAACGGGCTGATCACCCTCAAGGACGGCGCCGGCAGCGAGGCGACCCCGCAGGACATCACCAAGAACCCCAAGGACCTCAAGTTCAAGGAGGTCGAGGCCGCCCAGACCGCCCGCTCCCTGGACGACGTCGACGCCGCCGTCATCAACGGCAACTACGCCATCGCCGCCGACCTCAAGCCCGCCACCGACGCGATCGTCCTGGAGTCCGCCAAGGACAGCCCGTACGGCAACTTCCTCGCGGTGAAGAAGGGCAACGAGAAGGACCCGCGCGTCGTCAAGCTCGCCAAGCTCCTCACCTCGCCCGAGGTCAAGAAGTTCATCGAGGACAAGTACAAGGGCTCGGTCATCCCGTCCTTCTGAGCGACCGGCACAGGGGGTCCGTACCTTGGCGGGTACGGACCCCGTGGTGTGTCACGCGGCCCGCATACTGCATGCTGGGCAGTTCAGCGGAGGAAGTCACAAGCTTTCTCCCGACGTTACGGAGCGGCGCAATGACGAGCACCTTCCCCACCATCTCCATCAGCACGGAGCGGTTGGTGCTGCGCCCCCTCGACGAGGACGACGTCCCCGCGCTCATCGAGATGGCCGCCGACGAGCAGGTCACGGCCTGGACGTCCGTCCCCCACCCCTTCGGCGAGGCCGACGCCCTGCGCTGGATCACCGAGTACGCCCCCGCCGAACGCGCCGCCGGCCGCGGCATCGACTTCGCGGTCACCGAGTTCCTCACCCAACGCCTCGTCGGCGTCCTCCAGTTGACCAAGACGAACTGGCACGTCCGCTCCACGGAGATGTCGTACATCATCGCCCCCTGGGCCAGAGGCGAGGGCTACGCCTCCGAGGCCGCCCTCGCCACCGCCCACTGGCTCTTCACCGACCAGCGCCTCGAACGCATCGAACTGCGCACCGCCGCCGACAACACCGCCTCCCAGCAGGTCGCCCAGAAGATCGGCTGTATCAGCGAGGGCGTCCTGCGCGGCGCGTCCATAGTCAGAGTCCGCGCCGAGAACGGCCCCTGGACCGAGGCCCGCACCGACTACATCGTCTGGAGCCTCCTCCCGGAGGACCTGGAGGGCGCGGGGGAGCGGCTCGCGGAGAGCGGCGGGTATCCGTCGTACGCCGACTGGAACTGATCTCGGCCTGGAACTGATCCCGGCAGCCACCCGGCAAGACGGGACCAGGTACCCTCACGGAGCCCGCTGCCTGCGTGAATCCCCGGGAGACTGACGACGATGGCCGACCGCGTCACGGTGATCGGCTGGGACGGCTCGCCCCTGAACGCGGCGGCGCGTTCCGCTCTCGCCGCCGCCACGCTCGTCGCGGGGGCCGCACACCATCTGGACCTCCCCGAAGTACCGCCCGGCGCCGAACGCATCCGCCTCGGCAGCGTCGCCCTCGCCGCCCGGCGCATCGCCGGCCACCACCGGGGCACGGCCGTCGTCCTCGCCGACGGCGACCCCGGGTTCTTCGGCGTCGTACGGACCCTGCGCGCACCGGAGTTCGGCCTGGAGGTCGAGGTCGTCCCCGCCGTCTCCTCGGTCGCCGCCGCCTTCGCCCGCGCGGGCATGCCCTGGGACGACGCACAGGTGGTCGTCGCCCACCGCCGCACCCTGCGCCGCGCGGTGAACGTCTGCCGCGCGCACACCAAGGTCGCCGTCCTCACCTCGCCCGGCGCCGGACCCGCCGAACTCGGCCTGCTCCTGGAGGGCGTGCACCGCACGTTCGTCGTCTGCGAGGAACTCGGCACCGAACGCGAGCGCGTGAGCGTCCTGTCGTCCGACAAGGCCGCCGACCGCAGCTGGCGCGACCCCAACGTCGTCATCGCCATCGGCGGCCCGGTCACCACGGGCGGCCAGGGCGAGTGGATCATGGGCCGCGACCCCGCCACCGGCCCTCGCGGGCACGCGTACGCCGACGGCCGCGGCGAGGGCGAGTCCCAGCTCCTGCGCACCGCCCAACTCGCCCGCCTGGGACCGCGCGTGGGCGACCTCGTCTGGGACATCGGCTGCGGCACCGGCGCCTTCGCGACGGAGGCCGCCCGCACGGGCGCCGCCGTCCTCGCCGTCGACCAGGACATCGACGCCTGCGCCCGCACCGACGCGACGGCCCGGCACCTCGGCGTCCAGCTCCAGATCGTCCGGGGCCAGGCCCCGCACGTCCTGGAGAACCTCCCCGAACCCGACGTCGTCCGCGTCGGCGGGGGCGGCCCCGCGGTCGTCTCCGCCGTCGCCGACCGCCGCCCCGAACGCATCGTCACCCACGCCCTCACCCGCGACGCCGCCGAACGCCTCGGCCGTGACCTGACCGAACACGGCTACCACGTCGAGTGCGCCCTCCTCCAGTCCGTCCAGCTCGACACCCGGGCCTGGACGGAGCGCCGCCGCAGCGTCGCGTTCCTGCTCAGCGGGGTCCTCCCGGATCGCGGGCTGTGATCCTGTTGTCGTACTGCGCGCGGTAGGCTGGCCGATCGTCGTACCGCTTCCGGGCACCGGCAGTTCATCAGCCAATGTCCGGAAAACCGCGTCCGCTTTGGGCGCGTGCGGTACGACACGAACCGGAGGGCCGCGCAACGTGGCGCAGTCCACAGCGGGGCGTCGCGGGGCGACCTGTCGCGCCACGACCATGACCGGGACAATGCCACTGAATGGCTTTGTCGCTTTTTCGGGAGGGTCGTTCGTGCCGCTGGGCGCCGAGGCTCGTTCTTCACAGCGGGGCGGACGGTGCGCCGTTCCGGTGAGCCGGCCGAAGGAGCACTAACCGATGGGCGAGGGGTACGCATGACCGACACCGGCCAGATCCCGGGCGAGGGGCTGCCGGAGAACGCAGGCACGGTGGAGCAGCCGGGCGTCCCCACGCCCCCCGCGTACGCCTACCTCTCCGAGACCCCCGCCGAGGACGAAGACCAACTCCTCCTGCCCGGCGCCCAGAGCGCCTGGGGCAACGAGGTGGCACCCCCCGCACCGGAGCCGGTCGTGGAAACGGTCCACGCGGGCTACACCCAGCAGGCCGTACCCGGGGTTCAGGACGCGGGGGTTCCTGAAAACGGGATGTACTACGGCGCGGGGTACGGCGCGGGCGAGGGGGGACAGGTGACCGGGGGTCAGGGAATCGGGGAAGCGGGTGTCGG
>NZ_LIRL01000470.1 GCF_001419795.1 Streptomyces niveiscabiei | reverse complement strand
GTGGTGAGGGGGAGGGGGCTGGTGCGCGTACCTGGCTGAGGCTTGTCGCTCGTCCCCGCGAACGTCGCACCGTTCACGGGGACGGCCATGCGCGAGGGACACCCCGGCCGCCGGTCGGGGTCCACCAGGACGGAACGCAGCGTCCGTGACGATCCGTCATGTTCTGTTGGCTCGGGTTCAACCGTCCCGCCGGTGCAGAGGTCCAGGTCATGGGCCATGACGAGACCTCTTGGCAGGACGTGCTGGAACGGGCCTGCGCTCGATCCGCCCGGCATCTGGGCCGGGGACGCCACATGGTGCGGTACGCCGGCACCGGCCGTCGCGTCCCTACCGGTCGCCTCGACGTCCACCGCGCCAGGCTGCAACGGCGTTTCGGGGAGACCTGAGGTGCCGTCACCGTCAGGGAACCGTGCGAGGAACTCGCTGCCCAGGGGGGAGCCGGCGCCCTGCACCAGCATCCGGCATCGCCGAGCGCGCGACAGATCACCGGTCGGCTCATCCGCTGCCCGTCCAGCCTCACCGAGGACGGACACCAGCACGTGAGCTGCACCGACCCGCCACCGGACGTCACGGTGATCTGTGCGGACGAGATCGGACCGGTCGTCCTACGGGCTTCTTTGCCCGCCCCCGGCTGGTCACCGGACGAGCATCGGATCAAGAACGAGCCGGACCACAGCCGCGATCCGGAGAAGAACCGGGTCCGCGGCGGCCTGTGCGTGCGCGACGGCATCGAGGCCACGATGACGAGGATGCCAACCCGTGACGGGAGGTCCACATCCGGGAAGCAGCCGGGATCGCGTGCACCGTGTTGATCGCGTCGGCGATCTCGGCACGACGGGCGTGCACGGTCACGTCGGTGCCCGCATCGGCCATGATCTTGGCGACGGGTGGTGTCCCAGGACCCGGCGGGGAACACTGCCGCGGGAACGGTCCTGGGGCACCGCGGGGCCCTTCCAAGGGGGGCGGGCCTGCCGCCGGAGCGGCGGTGCCGGGTGGGCAGGACTGCGCGACGGCCGGACAGGGCGGGCAGTTGGCGGGCGGATTCGGCGACGGCGGGTTCATCGGCGACTCGGCGATCGGACGGGGTGTCGATATCGGCTCCTTCCGCTCCGTCACTGGGCCGCGTCGCGACCGGGGGCCCGTCGCCGAACCGGCGACCGAAGAGACTGCCGTCAACCCCGACCGATGGTGCTGGCATCGGCGGCGAGGTGGCTCGACGTCACCCACCGGCACCTCGAACGCCACCCCGCCGGCGACCACTGGGAGTACCAGAGCGGCGACTGGCTCCTCACCCGACGGGAACAGGGAGCCTTCACCGCGCCCGAGGATGCCGTCCTCACCTCCGACGTCCTCGCCCCCGACCCCGCCGACCTGCATTTCGGCTTCCAGCTGAGCGTGCGCGGCCCGTTCCCCGGGCTCACGGCACTGCGCGCGCAGGTGGCCGAACGGATCGCGGGGGTCCCCTTGCTGACACACCGGCTCCGTCGGTGCGGGCGCGCCGTCGTCCTCGCAGCTGTGGGCTCTCTTCCGGGGCCCAGCCGACCATGACCCGGCGGGCGTGGCGGATGATGTGCCACGCCTTCCGTGCCGGCGGCACACCGGGGAGCCCTGCTTCTTCCCGGACGGTCGGACCGCGTCGGGGAACGCCCCTGCGTGATCAGCCGTGCCCGCACCTCAGACCCGGGCTCTCCCGCCCCGCACCGGCGGCGCCCGGCGCCACGCGGCCTGGCCGTGCGGGCAGTCGGCCGTAGGGAGGTCCGGGCCCGATGCCTGGCGTTGTCGGCCGCAGGGGCGTGGGTCGGCCCTCCTGCCGGGGACACCGATCCGAGCGCCGTCAGGGGTGGAACAGGACCTTGACCATGTTGTCGCGCTTCTTCTGGAAGTCCGCGTACGCCTGTGGGGCCTCGGCCAGGGGCAGGTGATGGGTGGCGAAGCCCTCGACGCCCAGCGGATCGCCATCGGTCAGCAGAGGCAGGAGGTCGTCGACCCAGCGGTGCACGTTGGCCTGGCCCATGCGCAGTTGGATCTGCTTGTCGAACATGGTCAGCAGCGGGAGCAGGTCGGCGGCGCCGCCGTAGACGCCGGAGAGGGAGATCGTGCCGCCGCGCCGTACGAGTTCGATGGCCAGGTGCAAGGCGCCCAGGCTGTCCACACCGGCCTTCTTCGTCAGCGCGGCGGCCAACGCGTCGGGGAGGAAGCCGGTGGCGGTCTGGGCGGTCCTGGCGACGGTGCCGCCGTGGGCCTCCATGCCCACGGCGTCGATCACCGCGTCCGGGCCCCGGCCGCCGGTCGCGTCGCGGACCACGTCGACGAGTTGGTCTCCGTACCGGCGCAGGTCGAAGACCTGCGCGCCGTGCCCGGCCGCCCGCGCCAGCCGTTCCGGAACGAGGTCGATGCCGATCACCTTGCCGGCCCCGCGGTGGGCGGCGACGCGGGTGCACATGTCGCCGATCGGTCCCAGGCCCAGAACGGCGACGCTCCCGCCGGCAGGGATGCCGGCGTAGGCGACCGCCTGCCACGCGGTCGGCAGGACGTCCGACAGGTACACGAAGCGGTCATCCGGCGGCCCTTCGGGAACCCGGATGGGGAGGGTGTCCGCGAACGGGACCCGTAGGTATTCCGCCTGGCCGCCGGGCACTTGCCCGTAGAGCTTGGTGTATCCGAACAGACTCGCGCCGCTGCCGTGCTCGTGGACCTGGGTGGTCTCGCACTGCGAGTGCAGGCCCTGTTCGCACATGAAGCACGTGCCGCACGAGACGTTGAACGGGACCACCACCCGGTCACCGGCCTTGAGCTCCCGGACTTCGGAGCCCACCTCGGCGACGACACCCATGGGTTCGTGCCCGAGGATGTCCCCGGCGTCCAGGAACGGGCCCAGCACCTCGTACAGGTGCAGGTCCGAGCCGCACAGGCCCGTCGTCGTCACCTTGATCACGCAGTCGGTGGGATCGGCGATCTGCGGGTCGGGGACATCTGTCACTTCGATCTTGCGTCGGCCTTGCCAGGTCACTGCTTTCATCACGCCTCCGAGGCGACACGTGCGCACGGGCTGCCTCCTGTCCGTTCGGCCGCCCGTGCCGGCGGTTTCAGCTGGAGAGGACTTCGAGGAGTTGGCCGGCCCTGAGGGTCGGGCAGGCGGTGGACCTTGTGCTCGGCCCTGGCCCGCATGGTCTGCGCGGCGTCGTCGTCCGCGCCGAGGGTGAGCGCCTCGCCCTGCGCGGAGTCGCCGGCCGTGCGGGCGGCGGGGTCCTTGCCGGCGCCGAGGTCTGTCGTCCTCTTCGCGGCATCCAGGATGCTGTCGGCGGTACCGGTGCAGGTGGCGTCCGGGGGCGTGATCTCGCGTGCGGTAGTCACGACGCGCCTCCCGAGCTCGGCTCGGCCGCACGGGCCAGTCCCGGCGACCTGCACCTGCGCGCCTGCCCTCCACCGGCCACTCCACGCCCCCGGCGCCCGCCCCATCCGGCAACGGACCCCTCCGAGGCCGGATGGCGGCGGCCGGGCCGGGGCAGCGTTCGATGCCGGTGGTGGGCTGGGCGGCCCGACCGGCTTGGACTCCGGGGAGCCGCGCCGGCGCAGGGAGCGGGGCAGGACGACCGTGGCCGCGCAGGAGCACGTGCGTGCCCGGAGGCCCGCGTCACGGTCGCGGTTGCAGAGCGCGGGGGACGGCGCCTTCTCCTTCCAGCCGATCGGCCGGCGCGGAAAGGGAGCTACCCGTCTCGGGCGCCTGCCCCGCGCCGTGCGCGGCCCGCGCCCGGCGCCGGGGGTGTCGGGTGATGCGCTGCGGGTAGGCGCCGTCCATCGACATGTTCGGCGGGCACGCCGCCGAAAGGGGTGCCAGGGAGCGGCTGTGAGGCGACATCCGGCGCATCTGTCCGCCGACCGGATCACCGATCCGTGGGGGGCCCGCACCCCCTACGGCCTGGGCGGCCCGTGGCCCGCCCGAACGGACTCCTGCCTCGCCGACGGCGTGGCGGAGCCGGACGTCGATACGTGGGTGCAGGCGGCCTCCCTCCTGCATTCCGACGGGGACGCGATGGACATCGCCGTCCGCCACGGCCGTATCGTCGGCGTCCGGGGCCGGCCCGGTGACCGCGTCAACCGGGGCCGGCTGGAGCCCAAGGACCTCTACACCTGGCAGGCCAACGCCTCCGCGGACCGGCTGACCCGCCCGCTCGTCCGCGAGGACGGACGCCTGGTCGAAGCCGACTGGCCCACGGCCATGAACCGCATCGTCTCCAGGTCGCGGAAGCTCATCGGTTCGCACGGCCCGAAGGCGCTCGCGTTCTACACCTCCGGCCAGCTGTTCCTGGAGGAGTACTACACCCTGGCCGTCCTCGCCCGCGCCGGGATCGGCACGCCGCACCTGGACGGCAACACCCGGCTGTGCACGGCGACGGCCGCTGAGGCGCTGAAGGAGTCCTTCGGCAGTGACGGACAGCCCGGCTCGTACGAGGACATCGACCACGCCGACGCGATCGCCCTGTTCGGGCACAACGTCGCCGAGACCCAGGCCGTGCAGTGGATGCGGATCCTGGACCGGCTCGGCGGCCCCGACCCGCCCCGGCTGCTGTGCGTCGACCCACGGCTGACCCCGGTGGCACGCCGGGCGACCGTGCACCTCGCACCCCGGCCCGGCACGAACGTGGCCCTGCTGAACGCCCTGCTGCACGAGGTCATCCGCCGCAACTGGACCGACCCCTCGTACATCGCCCGCTGCACCGTCGGCTACGACATGCTGCGCGCGCAGGTCGAGGCGTGCACGCCCCGTTGGGCCGCCGACGTCTGCGACGTACCGGCGGCGGCGATCGAGGAGGCCGCCGAACTGGTCGGCACCGCCGACCGGCTGCTGTCCACCGTCCTCCAGGGCTTCTACCAGGCCAACCAGGCAACGGCTGCGGCCGTGCAGGTCAACAACCTGCACCTGATCCGCGGCATGCTCGGCCGGCCCGGCGCGGGTGTACTGCAGATGAACGGGCAGCCCACCGCGGAGAACACGCGGGAATGCGGCGCCGACGGGGACCTGCCGGGATTCAGGAACTGGCAGAACGAGGACCACGTGGCCGACCTGGCGGAGGTGTGGAACGTGGCCCCCTCGGACATCCCGCACGACGGACCGCCCACCCACGCCATGGAGATCTTCGAGCTGGCCGAGCAGCACGAAGTACGGATGCTGTGGATCAGCGCCACCAACCCGGCGGTCTCCCTGCCCGAACTGGCCCGGGTCCGCGCGATCCTCGCCCAGGAAGACCTGTTCCTGGTGGTCCAGGACCTGTTCCTGACGGAGACCGCGCAGTTCGCCGACGTGGTGCTGCCGGCCGCGACCTGGGGCGAGAAGACCGGCACGTTCACCAACGCCGACCGCACCGTCCACCTCTGCGAGAAGGCCGTCGACCCACCTGGCGACGCCCGCCCGGACCTCGACATCTTCCTCGACTACGCCGCCCGCATGGGCTTCACGGACACGGACGGCGCCCCCCTGGTCCACTGGAGCACTCCCGAGGAGGCGTTCGAGGCGTGGAAGCGGTGCAGCGCCGGACGGCCCTGCGACTACACCGGCCTGAGCTACCACAAGCTCCGCGGCCCCAGCGGCATCCAGTGGCCCTGCACCGGCCGGGCGCCCGCCGGAACCGACCGGCTCTACGTGGACGGCGTGGACTGGGCGCACCCGGATCGGTGTGAGACGTACGGGAAGGACCTGGTGACGGGCGAGCCGCTGGGCGAGCAGTGGTACCGGTCCGTGAACCCGGAGGGGAAGGCCCTCATCAGGCCCGCCCCGTACGTCCCGCCGGAGGAGTGGCCCGATGAGGAGCACCCCTTCCAGCTGACCACCGGCCGCACCCTCTACCACTTCCATACCCGCACCAAGACCGGCCGGGTACCCGAGCTCGTGGCCGCGGCCCCGGACGTGTGGGTGGAGATCTCTGCCGTTGACGCCGCCCGCCTGCACCTGGCCCAGGGCGACCTCGTCGAGGTCACGACCCGCTGCGGGGCGCTGCGGGGCCGGCTGCGCACCGGCACGGTCCGACCGGGCGTCCTGTTCGTGCCCTTCCACTACGGCTACTGGGACGCTCCGGCCGGCCACGCCCCTGCCCCGGGGACCCCGGGGCGGGCGGCCAACGAGCTGATCGCCACCCGGTGGGACCCCGTCTCCAAACAGCCGCAGTTCAAGACCGCGGCGGCCTCCTTGACCCTCGTCGACCATGCCGACGGCCCGGGCCCGCGCCCGTGACACCGTTACTCCGAGCCGGGGTCCTGGAAGGTGATCTCGCCACTCGGGCGGAGTTCGGCCGCCATGTTGCGCTTCATCATCCGCAGCGCCGCGTCCGCAAGATCGGCGTCGATGTGGGCGACCGCGTCCAGGGCCACGACGACGTCGAGGTGGCGGATGTGGGCGTCCAGGGCCGAGTACAGCACGCACTGCTCGGTCACCTGCCCGCACAGCACCACCCGCCCGGTGCCGAGCCGACCCAGCAGGTAGGCCAGCGGGGTCTCGTAGAAGGCCGAGTGCCGCGCCTTGACGACGAACAGGGACTCCTCGTCCGGCGCGATCGGCTCCACCAGGTCGGCGCGGGGCCCGGCCAGGGCCGCCGCGAGGATCTCACCGTGCTGGGAGCGCCAGCGGCCGAAGTTGTCGTTCACGTAGATCACGGGCGCATCTGCGGAGCGGGCCCGCTCCAGAAGCACCCCGACGCCCGGCAGGGCCTTGCGGACGGAGTGCGCCAGCACCTCGGCGTCCTCGTGCTCGTAGGTGTTGAGCATGTCGATCACGATGAGTGCGGTCCGTCCCATGGCTCCCCATTCTCCCCTCCCTCACAACCCCCGCCGGCGGCACGGCAGGCCCGGCGACCGGGTCGTCGCGTGGGTGGACCGCACCACCTCAGGCAAGTCACCCAGCCGGTCGGCCCGTACAAGCCGACCACGGTGACCGTTGTGATGACCGGGCTCACCGGCGCCGGCTTCTTCCGCCGCGCCGGTATGGGCGATACCACGCTCGGCCTGGGCGGGAAGGACGAGGGCGTCGCCGGATGGTGG